>CAZRSM010000298.1:0-5175 GCA_964602755.1 uncultured Planctomycetales bacterium | reverse complement strand
TCGAACATGCGCGACTTGAGCCGGTCGCCCAGTATCGCGAGCTGGAAGGCGTCGCGCAGCTTGGGCATGGCCTTCCAGTAGCGGCCGGCTTTCATCAGCTCGAACGCCTCGGACTCGTAGCGGTAGATCCGCCTGGCTTCGGCCGGGTGGGTCTTCCAGGGCGGGGTCTTCTTGTAGACGTCCATGACCGCCTTGGTCATGCCGCCCAGGTCGCCCTTGCCGCTGCCCTTGAAGGCCACCTTGCCGGCCGGATCGATCACCACGAAGCCGAAACCGGTCTTCATCCCGTACTCCTTGGCGGCCTTGGATTCCACGGCCACCGGGAAGAGCACCTTGGCGTCCTCGATCAGCGGCTGGGTGACGCGCCGCGAGGCGTCGGTGATGCCGATGACGTAGATGCCGCGGTGGCCTTCCAGCGGGTCGTTGATGATCGTGTTGATATACGGCAGCAGGACCTCGCCGCCCTCGTGCCACGAGACCCAGAAGAACAGCACGACGATCATGCCGCGCAGCTCGACCAGCGAAGGGATCTCGTCCTCGCTCTCGACGTTGAGCCACTCCTTGGCCTCGATGGCAGGAGCGTAGGAGCCGACCGGCAGCTTCTCGTCGGCCTTGTTCTGGGCGCGGGCCACGTCGGCGGTGAGGATGCCGAACCCCGCCAGGATGATCAGGATCTTGCGCATCTCTGGTGTGCTCCAAGCAATCTGACGGCGCGCGGGCTGGTGACGCCGTCGGCCGTCGTCTCCGGTCCGGTCGGACGACCGGCTCGCTGGCGCAGAATTATAGCAGCCCGCCCGGCTTACCATAAGTCTTTAGTACCGCGGGCCGCGCGATCTCAGCGCAGCACCCGCAGCAGCAGCCACGCCAGCATCAGCAGCGCCAGCACCACTGCGATGATCCTTACCAACGGGCGGCGCGGCGCGCTCAGGGTGGGCACGATCCAGTCGTCGCAGACGGGACAGCGCTCGGCCAGCTCGCTGATCTGCGCCCCGCAGGCCGGGCAGGGCACGGTGTCGTAGTCGGCGCTGTCTTCGTCGTCGAGGTCCTGCTCGAGCGGCCCCTCGTCTTCCAACTGGTCGTACTCATCGTCCCAGGTGCGGGGCATGACGGCGGTGCTCACTTGACGATCGGCAGTATGCGTTTGAACAGCCCGGTGTCGCAGCGGTCGAGCATTTCGAAGATGGCCGCCTCGACGGTCGTGATCACGGCCCCCGCCCGCTGCATGCGCCCCAGCGCCACCTCGCGATCGTAGCCGCGGCGCGAGCCGACGGCGTCGGCCAGCACGAAGGGCACCATCTGGGCTTCGAGCAGGTCGAAGCAGGTCTGCTGCACGCAAACGTGGGCCTCGATGCCGGTCAGCAGCACCTGGGGCCGATCCGCCGAAATCAGGTGCTCGCGGGCGGCCTGCTCCTGCCAGACGCTGAACGTCAGCTTTTCCAGCAGCGGGGCCCCGCCGGCGGCCTGCAGGATACGCTCATCGGTGCGGCCCAGGCCCGCCGGATACTGTTCGGTGAGCGCGATCGGCAGCTCCAGCTCGCGCGCGGCCCGGCAGATGCGAGCGATCTGGCCCACGACCTGGTCGGACGCGTCGATGTGCGGCAACAGGCGGGCCTGCACATCGACCACCAGCAACTGGCAGCGGCGTTGTTCGAGTCGGGCCGCTTCTTTCATGCGGACTTCCTCCAGAAGGTCACAGCGGCGCAAGCGACGCCGCGGCGGCAGTAGTCTAGCCCGGTGGGCGTGATTGGTCAGCCGCGGTGACGCCGCGCGGTGCCGGTTACGGGCCGACGCAGCGTCTCGGCCTACAAGTCGTCGCGTTGCCGGGCGGCGGCTACGCTAAATGTGGTATCGTTGCGAAAAAGGCTTTACCATGCGGCGCCGGGTCGCTAACATTATCGCAGGTTTCGCAAGCGAGGAGGCCAACGTCATGGACGACAAGGAGACCCCGCGTCTGGCAACGGAGTGCCTGCCTGCCGACGAAGACCTCACCTCTCCCGAGCCGACCGACGCGGCCATCTGCGATGCGGCTGACGACCAGGCGGTCGCCGAGCAGGCCGAGCAGCGTGTGGCCGCCGCGGCAGACGAGCTGCGACAGCGCCGGGCGCTCGAAGCGATCCTGTTCTCCTCGGACACGCCGCTGAGCGCCGGGCGACTGGCGGCGATGCTGGAAGACTGTACGCCGGCGCGGGTGCGCAAGCACATCGACGCGCTCAACGAGCAGTACGAGCAGGCCGGTTTGTCGTTTCGCATCGAGGCCATCGCCCGCGGCTACCAGATGATGACCCTGCCCGAATACGAGCCGTGGGTGGCCAAGCTCAACAGGCATCGCAGCGAGACGCGCCTCAGCGGGGCGGCCCTGGAGACGCTGGCCATCATCGCCTACAAGCAGCCGGTGATCCGGGCCGACGTGGAGGCCATCCGCGGCGTGGCCTGTGGCGAAGTGATCTCGCGGTTGCGCGACATGGGGCTGGTGCGCATCCTCGGTCGGGCCGAGATCGTCGGCCGGCCGCTGCTGTACGGCACCACCAGGAAGTTCCTCGACATCTTCGGCCTTGAAGACCTCGATGACCTGCCGCCGCTGGAAGCCCTGAAGCTGCGTGCGGCGCCGGAGGTCGAGGACTCGGAGCCGGTCAGCAAGGACGCCGCGGAGGTCGAGCCGGTAGCGCCGCCGCCCATTCCGCAACCCCCGGTCGAGCAGCCGGCCGCGGTCGGCGCCTAGCATTCCCGAAGCGGCCGGGCAACTGTCCGTGTCGTCTTACCTGTTGTTGCTCCCGTGCGAAAGTGGCGTGGTCTGCCGGTATGCGCGTTCGTCGGCCGGTGGTGCCGTCGCCTGACAACCGGTAGCGGGGCGCGGCGCGGCGGGTTAACCTACGAGTCTACGGCACTGTTCATTGGCCGCGAATCGCTGGAGACCGACGTGCTCACCCGATGGTCCGAGGCCGAAAACCACTACGAATCACTGGCCGTATGCTTGCGAGCCATCCTGGCCGCCCATGACATCGACGTTGCGTACGAAGAACTGACGGCCACGCTGGGACTGGGGGCGGCAGTCGTGGCCACCGATTACGACGAGCTGGGGTGGTGGGCCACCTACGCCCGCGACGCCACGCTGATCGCGACCGCCGAGCGCTTCGGCGTGCAACTGCGCGAGCTGCATCCGCCCGAGGCGGCGGTGGGGCTGGCCGAGTCGAGCGAGTACGGCCGGCACTTCCAGGACAGCTATGTCCCGCTGATCCGCGAGGCGCTCGAGCAGGGCCAGCCGGTGCTCGCCTGGCGCGGCTGGCCGCCGCCCCGCGATCGGCTGTGGGGCGTGCTGGTCGAGCAGACCGACGACATGCTGCTGGGGTTGACGCTGTGGCACGGCGGACGGCCGCTGCCGCTGATCGGCCCGGCGCACCAGGTATACATAGTGGAGCGGGTGACCCGGACGCCCGAGCAGGCATTCGGCCCGGCTGAGCAGTTTGTCTACGCCGCCGAGCAGGCCATCGACATGTGGCACGGCAAGTGGGGGCGGGCGGCCGGCGTGGTCACCGGCGCGGCGGCCTACGACAGGTGGTGCCAGGCCCTTTCCGATGCCTCGCAGCGCAGCGTGCGCGGCATGTCGCTGCCGCGGCAGCACAGCCAGTTGGTGCGCGTCTTCGTCAGCGCGCGGCGCTACCTGGCGACCTGGCTGCGCAGCATCGCTTCCGGCCTGCGGGCCGAACACGTCGAGCTGGCGGCTCATTGGGCGGCGGCGTGCGACCAGTCCGCCGCCACGCTGGCCGACCACGAGGTGTCGGAGTGCGTCGAGCAGATCATGGGGCGCTCGGGGGCCGAGTGCGTGTGCCGGACGCTCGAAGAAGTGCGGCGAACCGAACAGGTCGCGATCCAGAAGCTCGAAGACCAACTCGCGGCCCGCGGCGGCCCGGCCGAGTGACTATCAGCGGCATGTCGAAGACCATCAGCGAAATCGGCAAGCTCTATCTGCGCTGGGCGCTGACCGAGGGCGTCGGGCCGCTGCTGTTTGCCCGGATTCTGGTGCAGTTTGGCGGCGTAGAGCAGGCTTTGGGAGCCAACGCCGCGCAGTTGGCCCAGATCCGCCGTATCGGCTCGAAGCTCGCGGAACGCATTGCCCGCAGCCGCGACCAGGCCGACCTGGACGCCGAGATTCGCGCCGCCGAGCAGCGCGGCGTACGCATCGTTTCGCCGGCCGACGCCGAGTATCCGCCGGGTTTGCGCAACATTCCCGATCCGCCGATCGTGCTGTATGTGCGGGGAGAGCTGCGCCGCGACGACGCGCTGGCGGTAGCCGTGGTCGGTACGCGGCGGTGCTCGATCTACGGCGGCGAGCAGGCCCGGCGCTTCGGCGAGCTGCTGGCGGGGGCGGGTTTCACGGTTATCAGCGGTCTGGCCCGCGGCGTCGACGCTTTTGCGCATCATGGCGCCCTGGACGCCGGCGGGCGCTCGATCGCTGTGATGGGCCGCGACCTGACCGAGATCTATCCGCCCGAGAACGCGGCTTTGGCCCAGCGGCTGCTGGAACGTGGGGCGTGGATCAGCGAGCTGCCGATGGGCACGCCGGTGAGCAAGGGGGCTTTCCCGAGCCGTAATCGCATTATCGCGGGCATGTCGCTGGGGACGCTGGTGGTCGAAGCGCCGCGGCGGAGCGGGGCGTTGATCACGGCCCGGCTGGCCAGCGAGTACAACCGCGAGGTCTTCGCGGTTCCCGGACGCGCCCAGGACCCCAGTTCCGCCGGCACCAACGAGCTGATCAAACGCGGCTATGCCAAGCTGACGACTTGTCTCGAGGACATTCTCGAAGAGCTGGGTGAGGTAGGGGACCTGATGGCGCCCGAGGCCCGGCAGAGCGACGCGCAGCCGGCGCCGGCCGATTCTGCGCGCTCGCCGGTGCAGCGCAGCGCGACGCTGAGCGAGATCGAGCGGCGGGTGCTGGATTCGGTGCCCTTCGAGCCGATCTTGCAGGATGTGGTCCTGCGGGCGGGCGAGCTGCCGCCGGGGGACGTGCTGGCGGCGCTGACGGCGCTGGAGCTGAAGGGTTTTGTCAAGCGGCTGCCCGGGCAGATGATCGCCCGCATCGGGCAGGCGTAAAGGGAGAGGGATTGAGGGAACAGGGATCGAGGGATTGAGAGAACGCCGCCGGGCGGCACGCCCGACCGTCCCCCCTTCCAGGGGGGA
>CAZRSM010000297.1:0-13070 GCA_964602755.1 uncultured Planctomycetales bacterium | reverse complement strand
CTCGCTGCGCGCCGCCGGCTGCTCGGGCGGACGCACGTCGCGCACCAGCGCCTGATAGACGGCGAAGGCCAGCACCAGCACGGCGGCGGTCGATATGAACAGGATGATGTTGCGGCCCATCGTGGTTCCTACTTGCGGGCGGCGGCCGGGTCGGCCTGGGGGTCGAACAACTCCACGATCTGCTGCCAGCGGCCGTCGCGACGCAGCACGTGCTCGAGCGCCTCGCGCACCGCACCGCGTCCGCCACTGCGCTGCGTGACGTAGCGCGCCACGGCGCGGACTTCCTCGGCCGCGTCGGCCACGGCCAGCGGATAGCCGCAGCGTCGCAGCATGGGCAGGTCGGGCAGGTCGTCGCCGACGACCGCCACCTGATCGGGCGACAGGTCGAGTTGTTGCAGCAGGCGGTCGAACTCGGCGCCCTTGTCGCGCGCCGCTTGCACCACCGGGCCGATGCCCAGCTCGGCGGCGCGCTGCTCGACGGCCAGCGATTGCTTGCCGGTGATGATGGCTACGCGACCGCCGATGCGCACGAAGGCCCGGATGGCCAGGCCGTCGTGCACGTGGAAGCTGCGCATCGGTTCGGTGCAGCCGCCGTAGAGCAGCCGCCCGTCGGTCAGGACGCCGTCGACGTCGAGTACGAAGCAGGTGATTTCGGCCATGCAGTCCTTCCGTGTCGGGGCGCTGGTGCCCGCGGGTCGATCGGCCCGGCGGCCTGATTCAACGGCTGCCAAGCGCGGGCGCCAGGGGTATCATACCCGCCAGCCGGGCGATTGTTAGGTCGTCGGCCCGGCAAGCGGAGTGCAGCATGAGTGATCCAGGCGCGGCGCAGCGTTTCGACCTGGGCGGCGTGACCGTCACGCTGATCGACGGCGGGGCCCTGCGGCTCGACGGCGGGGCCATGTTCGGCATCATCCCCAAGGTGCTCTGGCAGCGCCGCAGCCCGGCCGACGAGCGCAACCGCATTCAGTTGGCGTGCAACTGTCTGCTCGTCGAGTGGACCGGCAGCGAACGGCGCGCCATCATCGAGACCGGCCACGGCCACAAGTACGACGCCAAGGAGCAGGACATCTTCGCCATCGACCCGGCGCGCTGGCTGGCGGTGGGGCTGGAGCAGGTCGGCGTCGAGCCGGAATCGATCACCGACGTGGTGCTCACCCACCTGCACTTCGACCACGCCGGCGGCCTGACGCGCGTCGTTGACGGCCACCTGCGGCCGACGTTTTCTGACGCCCAGGTGCACGTGCAGATGCGCGAATACGACGACGCGAAAGGCGGCTTCGGCATCATGACCGCCACGTATCGGGCCGAGAACTTCGACCCGCTGGACGGGGCCGGCCTGTGGCACCTGCTCGAAGGCGAGGCGGAGGTATTGCCCGGGTTGCGCCCGCTGCTGACCCCCGGCCACACCCGCGGCCACCAGGCGCTGCTGATCCGCGGGCGCGAGCGGACGGCGGTCTTCCCCGGCGACCTGATGCCCACCGCGGCCCATGTGGGGGCGGCCTACAACATGGCCTACGACCTTTTTCCCCTCGACAACCGCGAGTCGAAGAACCGCGTGCTGCGCCAGGCCGCGGCCGAGGGCTGGCTGATCTTCCTCGACCACGAGCCGCAGACGCCGGTCATGCGGGCCGTGGTAGAAAAAGACTGGTATCGGCTGGAACCATACGAGTAGCCGTTCTGCAACCCCTGTCCCCCCTGGGAAGAGGCTGGGCGAGGGGCGAATGCGAACCGGCACGGCAGCCCGGGCCTGGCCCGGCTTTCGGCAAACGAACACGGAGGTATGCGAACCATGCGACACGCGTTGATAATGGCGGGTGGTTCCGGTACACGCCTGTGGCCGCTGAGTCGCCGCATGCGGCCCAAGCAGCTCTTGCGGCTGTTCGACGGCAAGTCGCTGCTGCAACTGGCCCGGCAGCGCCTCGAGGGGCTCTTTGCGCCGGAGAACATCTGGGTCATAACCTCGGCCGCCTATATCGACCTGGTGGCCGGTGAGCTGCCCGACATTCCGCGTGAGAATCTCATCGGCGAGCCGGTGGGACGCGATACGGCCAACGCCATCGGCCTGGGGGCCATGCTGCTGGCGCAGCGCGACCCGCAGGCCACCATGGGGGTCTTCACCGCCGATCACGTCATCGAGCCGCAGGAGCGCTTCGCCGAGGCCATCGGCCGCGGGCTGGACGCGGCCGAGCGTTTCCCCGATGCGCTGGTCACCTTCGGCATCACGCCGCGCAGCGCGCACACCGGCTACGGCTACGTGCACCGCGGCGAGCCGGTCGACGAGCAGACCTATCAGGTGCGCGCCTTCAAGGAAAAACCCGACCAGCAGACGGCCCGGCGCTACGTGGAGTCGGGCGAGTACTACTGGAACAGCGGCATGTTCGCCTGGCGGGTGGAGGCCATCGTGGCCGAGCTGGAGCGCTGTCTGCCGGAGAACCATCGCACACTGGCGGAGCTGGCGCAAGACTGGCCGCGCCTGGCGGATTCTGACGAGCTGGCCCGGCGCTTCGCCGGCCTGCACAAGATATCGATCGACTACGGCGTGATGGAAAAAGCCCGGCGGGTGCTCACCGTCGAAATGGACTGCCACTGGGCCGATCTGGGTTCGTGGTCGTCGATCGCCGCTCTGCACGAGCCGGACGAGGCCGGCAACGTGCAGATCGCACCGGCGGCCATGGTGGTCGAGGGCGGCAACAACATCGTCGTCAGTGAAGCCGATCGGCTGGTGGTGGTGGCCGGTTTGAGCGACGTCATCGTGGTGCAGGGAGACAACGCCACGCTGATCTGCCCGCGCGGCTACGAACAGCGCATCAGGGACCTGGCCGAGCTGCGCCAGGAGCGCTTCGGCCAGCGCTACGAGTGAGCCGGCCGGTGCCGGGGATGCCAGGTTGCGGGGGGCCACCCTGCGCTGCGTGCTTCAGCCGCCCGGAACGGGGGCGGGCGCGTTCGGCTCAGCGGTCAGAGAGCGCTTCCAGCGCGGGGTCAACTGCTCGAGCCGGGCCAGCAACTGCTGCGACGAAAGCCCCGCGCCGATGCCGGTCAGACGCACCAGCGCCCGGGCGGCCCGCAGGGCGACGGTGTCGCGGTCGGCATCGGCCGGCGGCGCCGGCGCGCTGGCCGGTGCGACGCCGCGGGCTTGCAGCCAGGGAGCCAGCCGGTCGATGAGCCGGCGCTCGATCGGCGGTCGGCGGCACGGCCGCTGGTCGCCGAGCATCTCCAGCAGCGCCAGGGCCGCCGGCGACGTGCCGCGCAGCTCGAGCGCATCGACCAGGATGGCCCGTCGATCCGCGTCGAGCCGGGCCTCGACCAGCGCGAGCAGGGCTGCTTCGGCCGTCTCGCCGGGCATGCGTGCCAGCGCCTCGGCGGCGGCCTGGGCCGCGTCCAGGTCGGGCTGCTGGAGCACGAGGTTCTGCAGCGGCGTTACGGCCTGCGGGTCGTTGCGTCGCGCCAGCACCAGCGCCGCCAGCTCGCGCACGTCCTGGTCGGGGTCGGCCAGGCGCTCCAGCAGGGCCTGGCGCGCCCACGCTGTGCTCACCGCCTGCAGCGCCACGACGCCGAACTGCCGCACGCCGGCGTCGGAATCGTCCAGCAGCGCCGCGATGCCCCAACGGGCCTGGTCGGCGGCGTTGCAGATGGCGCTGGCCAGCGCGGCCTGCTCGGCCGGGTCGTTGCTGTGTGCCAGTCGCCAGGCCCAGTACCGCGCGCGCAGCTCCATGCGCTGCGACAGTGCCGCGGCGCACAGCACGAGTGTCAGGCCGATCGGCAGGACAATCGTCCTACAAGCCCGACGGCGCTTCGCCGTGTCACGGGCAGGTTCCATGGCCGCGATTCTACGACAACCGCCGAGAGGGGCGACGCTTTCATCGCGCCGGCGGAAGAAAAACCGCGACAGCGTGCCTAGTATCAGGCGAGTTGGGAGCTAACCGGCGTCAGCCGCCCGTTGTATATCGGAACCGCCACGATGTTGGTACATCCGTTCGATGCCCTGATGGAGCTGGATACCGCGCGAATCCGCCTGGATTGTGCGGCCCTGCACCTGGCGCGCGACGCCTACCCCGACCTGTCGCTGGCTCCCTACCTCGAGCGGCTCGACGAGATGGCCGAGCTGGTGGCCGACCTGCGGCCCGGCCTGGCCGCCAACCTGCGCTACGAGGCCATGCGCGAAATCCTGGTCGACCACTATGGCCTGCGCGGCGACGAGGAAGACTACTACGACCCGCAGAACAGTTACCTGAACCGCGTACTCGATCGCGGCCTGGGCATGCCCATCAGCGTCTCGATCGTGTGGATCGAGGTGGCTCGGCGGCTCAAGTGGCCGGTCAGCGGGCTGGGCTTTCCGGGGCACTTCATCATCCGCTTCGATGACGACGAGCGCTACGTGCTGGTTGATCCCTTCCGCGGCGGCCAGACGCTGAGCATCGAGGACTGCCGCAACGTCCTCAAGCACTGTTTCGACGGCAAGGTGCGCTTTTCGCTGGAGTACCTCAAGCCGGTCGATACGCGCGCCATCCTGACACGCCTGCTCAACAACCTGCGGAACATCTACATGGCCCACCACGACTGGCCCATGCTGGCGCAGGTGCTGCGTCGGCTGGCGGCGGTCGAGCCGTCCAACCCGCACCATCTGCACGACCTGGCCGGCCTGGCCTACCGCCAGGGCGAGGTCCGCGGAGCGTGGACGCACCTGGCGGCGTACCTCAAGCGCGAAAAAAGCGCTCTCGAACAACTCCTGGCCAAGGAAGAGCTGGCCCATCTCGAAGCTCTGATAGCGTCGCTCAACTGACCTGCCCGTGAAGTGGCGCGGCTGTAACGCTTTGTAGTACAAGTCTTTGCGCGCCTGGCCGCCAGGTCGGCGCAACCGGCGGCCAGTGCGGGCCCGCCAGACTCGTGCGCCGGGCTGCGGGAATCGTGAACGCTCCGCCGTTTGGGGGAACCGCGGACGCCGGGGCGCGTTAAAATAATTGCGGATCGCCAGAAATGGCGTATGCTAGTGAGCCGATGCAATCAGTTGGCGACGACCAGCCTTGGAGAGTGCCCATGAAACGCCTTATCGCTATCGGACTGATCGGAGCGATCGCCGCCTCGGCCGTTGCGCAGCTTACACCGCGGACGTCGTTGCGGGCCGCGCGCAGCCGGGTGCCGGCGACACTCAAATACCTCAACGAGCGCATCGAGGAGGTGTCGTTCGAGGAGGCGCCGCTCGACCAGGTGATGAGCTGGCTGGGCAGCATCACCCCCATGAACGTCGTCGTTCGCTGGCAGGTTCTCGAGGACGCCGGCGTCGAACGCGACAAGCCCGTGACCATGAAAGTACATGGCCTGCGGCTCTCGCAGGTGCTGTGGATGATACTGGATGAGGCCGGCGGTCCCGACCTCAAGCTCGCCTATCGTGCCAGCGGCAACCTGCTGATCATCTCTACCGAAGAAGACCTCGGCAAGGAAATGGTCGTGCGCGTCTATGACGTCAGCGACCTGCTGGTGCGCGCCCAGGACTTCTACGGCGCCCCGCACATGAACCTGTCCCAGAGCAACAACAACCTCGGCGGCCAGGGCAGCGGCGGCAGCATCTTCAGCAACAGCGGTGGCGGCGGTGGCAGCAACTACGACGACCAGCCGCAGGGCGGGCGCGGCCAGCAGGGCGAAGACAATGCCGACATCCAGGAGCTGATCGACCTGATTGTCCAGACCGTCGAGCCGGACAGTTGGGCGGTCAACGGCAACGGCGAGGGCACCATCCAGCCCTTCCGCAACCTGCTGGTGGTCCGCAACAACCTGCTGGTGCACCAGCAACTCGGCGGCTACGTCGAAGAACAGGATTGACGTTCGCAACCCGCCTCGGCGCCACCAGCGCGCCGCGGCTGACGATCGAGACTGCACCACCGGCCACGCTGGTCAGCGGCGTGGCCGGCGTCTTATAATCACGCCTGCGTTTGCCGAGCGGATGGCTGCTGCATGAACCCTGCCGTATCCGACCTGATGTGGCGCATCGTGTGGATTACGGCCGCCGGCCTGGCCGCGCTGCTGGCGGCCTTCATCGTCGGCCGGCTGATCCGGCGCAACCTGAGTGCCTCCAGCCAGCAGCCGGCCTTCACCATCCAGGACCTGCGCGAGATGCGCGACGCCGGCCAGATCAGCGAGCGGGAATACCAGGCCATGCGGGCGGCGATCATCGGTCAGGCCGCGCCGTCCAGCGAGCCACCGCCGCCGATCGAGCAGCCGGTTGACGACAACGACCGCCAGCAGCCGCCAGAGACCGACCAGGAGGCCTGAGGCGTCGCGCTCGAGATGACACGAGGCGCGGAGGCCCGGCGGCCGTCGACCAGGAGAGGAGCACCAGTGCTGATTGCCGCCACACATGTCGAGCTGCTGACGCTGTGTCTGACGGCGGCGGGCGTGGGCTTGGTGCACACGCTGTTGGGACCGGATCACTACCTGCCGTTCATAGCGATGGCGCGGGTGGGAGGCTGGTCGCGGCGCAAGACGCTGGCGGTGACGATCCTGTGCGGGATAGGTCACGTCGGCAGCTCGGTGGTGCTCGGAGTATTCGGGATCGCGCTGGGCGTGGCGGTCTTCAGGCTCGAGAACATCGAGGCGGTGCGTGGCGACCTGGCCGCCTGGCTGCTGTTGGGTTTCGGCCTCGCGTATACCGCCTGGGGCCTGCGCCGGGCGTACCGCAACCGCCCGCATACACACCTGCACGTCCACGCCGACGGAACCGTGCACGCTCACCAGCACGATCACCGCGGCGAGCACGTGCACGTGCACGACCAGACCGAAGACGCGCCGGCCGCCAGGCTGACGCCGTGGGTGCTGTTTACCATCTTCGTGTTCGGGCCGTGCGAGCCGCTGATACCGCTGCTGATGTACCCGGCCGCCGGGCACAGCCTGCTGGGCGTGGGGCTGGTGACGCTGGTCTTCGGGCTGGCCACCATTGCCACCATGACGGCGATCGTGGTCGCGGCCCTGGCCGGCGCGGCGCGGCTGAGCGGGGGCCGACTCGAGCGCTACGGCCACGCCGCCGCCGGCCTGATGCTGACGGCCTGCGGCGCAGCGGTGCTGGCGGGGCTGTAGGCGGCCGGGACGGGAAGAGACCTGTTCACCCGTTTTCGCCCTGGCGATCGAGCTGTACCAGGGCCGCGCGGGCGGACTGGCGCACGGCGGCGTCGGCATCGTCGGCGGCGCGGCGCAGCGCGGAGCGCGCCGCTCCGCGCCCGGCAGCGTCGAGACCCGCTGCAACGTTGCCCAGCGCGACGGCGGCGTTACGCCGCAGCATCCGGCGTGTGGCCCGCCGCAGGGCGCTGTCGCGCGTCAGGCGACGGTACTGTCCGCTGCGCAGCTCGAGCAGTTCGAGCAGCGGCAATCCGGCCAGGGCGGCGCCGGGGTTCAAGGCCGCATTCGTGCCGGCCGGCGCCCGGCGGTTGTGCGGGCAGACCTCCTGGCAGATGTCGCAGCCGAAGACCCAGCGGCCGATCGCGGCCTGCAGGTGCGGTTCGACGGGCTCGCGCGACTCGATGGTCAGATACGAGATGCACCGGCGGGCGTCCAGGCGGTAAGGCTCGACGAGGGCGCCGGTGGGGCAGGCTTCGAGGCAGCGCGTGCAGCGGCCGCAATGGTCGGTTTCGGGGGCATCCGGCTCGATTTCCAGCGTGGTCAGGCACTCGCCCAGCAGGATGTAGGACCCGAGCCGGCGGTGGATGAGCATGGTGTTCTTGCCGATCCAGCCGAGGCCGGCCCGGGCGGCGACGTCGCGTTCGAGCAACGGGGCGGTGTCGACGCAGATGCGGTGCTCGAACGGCTCGCCGAGGGCAGCACGCAGGCGGGTTACCAGCTCGGTAAGCATGTCGCGCAGCACCAGGTGGTAATCGCGTCCGCGGGCATAGCGGGCGACCAGCCCGGCGGGGGGCCGCGGTTGGCGGTTTCGATCCCCGTGTGGTCCGCCCTGGAAGGGGGGACGGTCTGACAGTTGGTCGTCGGGATCCGGCTCGGGGCCGGGGTTATAACTCAGTGCTGCGCAGATAATGGACTTTGCGCCTGGCAGCAGGCGGGCGGGGTCGGCCCGCAGGTGTGCATGCTTGTGCATATAAGACATTTGGCCCGCGTAGCCTGCGGCGAGCCAATCCCTATAATACAGCGCTCCGGGGCCGGCGACGGCCGGCGCGATTCCTGCCGCGTCGAACCCGACCCCCCGAGCGAGGTTCTTGACCAGTCGGCTAATCCGGGAAGGCGTCATATTGGCCGATGATATCGGCGCGGCCTGCTGCGGCCAGTGATCTTCTCTGGCCGGGCAGCACGGAGTGACTCGATGTTCAACTACGAGTGGTTCCACAACGGTGGTCTCCAACGTCTGGTCGACGAAGCCAAGGACCGCTGCGCGGCCAAGAAGTTTCCCGAGCTGGCCGGGGGCAATGGAAATCCGACGGCGGACTACCGGGCTTATCGTGACGAGCTGGAGACGCGCATCATCCTCTACATGCGTGACGGGCTGACCTACGAGATGAAGGAAATCGCCACGTCCGGCATGAGCAACGCGCTGGCCTTCGAGTGCGTGCCGATGGATGAGAGCTACAAGGTCGGCTCGATCGTGATTGTGGTACCCTTCGACGACATCGCGCGGGTCGAGGTGTTCGCCGTGCATCCCGACGACAAGCCGCAGGAGAGTATCCGCATTCCGGGCTTCAGGGCCGGGGCGGCCGAAATGCGTCAGGAATAACCGGGCGCGGGACAGTGTGCGCCTCCGGTCGTCGCCCCGCGGCCGGGGATGCAGGTTTCTTGAGGTGGCACGCGGGGGGCGGCAGCTCACTTGTGCGCCCCGCGCGAGGCGTTACGGATCGACACATGAAGACCAGGCTGGCTATCGTCATCGCGGTTGCTGTGCTGGCCGTGCTGACCGGCTGTGCGTCGTCGTTCGGGCCGCGGGCCGAGTACGGCATCACCTTCTACGCGCCGGGAGCCGGCAACTTCGACTTCGGCGACGTGGGCATCCGCGAAGGCCTGCGCCGCGCCGGATACAAGGGCCAGGTGGCGGTGGTGATGTGGACCGTCAGCTTCAACCCCGCCATCGACCAGCGCCTGGGCAACGCCCGGCTGGGGGCGGCGCGGCTGGCACGCGAAGTCGAACGCTACGCCGAGAAGTATCCCGGCCGGCCGATCAACCTGGTGGGCCTGTCGGCCGGCACGGGCGTGGTCATCTGGGCGCTAGAAGACCTCAAGCCGGGCTGCAAGGTGGACAGCGTGGTGCTGCTGGCCTCCAGCCTGTGGTACCGCTACGACGTCAGCAAGGCCCTCGAGCACGTCAAGGACAGGATCTACAACTATTATTCGCCCAACGACCCGGTGCTGGCCGGCCCGATGAAGGTCTTCGGCACGATCGACGGCAAGTTCGGCGTCGACGGCGCCGGCGCGGTGGGGCTGCGACCGCCGCGCGGGGCCGAGCGCGTGGTCAACATCCGCTGGCGGCCGGAGTTCGCCCGTTACGGCTATCACGGCGGCCATACCGACGGCACGGCGCCGCGCTTCGTGGAGAAGTTCGTGGCTCCGCACCTCAAGCTCGACGCTCCTGCTGTGCCAGAAGTACAGCTCGGTGAAACCTACGCCACTGCTCCGGCGTCAGCTCCTCGGGACGTTGCCGGGAAGTAAGGCCCAGCTCGGTGAGCAAATAGTCGATCCCCTCCAGCTTCCAGCCGCGCAGAATGCGCCGCAGGGTCTTGCGGCGCTGCGAGAAACCGCGCATCACGAAGCGCTCGAAGTCGTCGACGTCGGCGATATCGATCCGCTCGGGGGGCCACGGCGCCAGCGTGAGCACAACAGAGTCCACCTTGGGTCGCGGCCAGAACACGCTGGGCGGCAGCTCGGCGTGCAGCTCGATGGCAGCCAGGCTCTGGCAGGTGACCGAGGCGGGACCGTAGATCTTGCTGCCGGGTGAGGCGGCCAGGCGCTGGGCGACCTCTTTCTGGATGGTGCAGGTCAGGCGCTCCAGCCGCGGCTCGGCCCGCAGCAGATCGAGCAGCAGCGGCGTGGCGACCTGGTAGGGCAGATTGGCCACCAGCTTGCGCACTCCGTGCGGGCCGCAGGGGGTTTGCCGCAGGGCCTCGAGCACCGCCGGGGCGACGTGGTGCTTGTCGGCCAGGACGTCGGTATTGAGCAGCTTCAGGCGCGGGTGCTCGCCCAGGCGGCGTGAGAGCAGCTCGAACAGGCCGCGGTCGATCTCGACGCCGACCACGGCGGCACCGGTTTCGAGCAGCAGCTCGGTCAGCGAGCCGGTGCCGCAGCCGACTTCGAGCACGACGTCGTCGGGACCGACCTTTGCGAGTTGCACCAGCTTTCGCATAAGATTCAGGTCGATCAGGAAGTTCTGGCCGAGGCGCTGGCGCGGCGTAAGCCCGGCCTCGGTCAGCAGCGCACGGATCTGCGAGAGGGTTTGTCCGGCCATGGCGGCGATGTTGGCCAATCGCCGGGGCTTTGGCAAGCTCTGCCGCGACAGGGTGTGGCCATGAACGCTGGACGCAAGAAGCGGCTGACCGATTATGCCAACTGCGGCGGCTGAGCGGGCAAGCTGCCGCAAGACGGCATGGCGCAGGTTCTGCGTCAACTCGAGTCTTTCAGCCATCCGGACCTGCTGGTCGGCACCGACACGCTCGACGATGCGGGTGTCTTCCGGATCAGCGACGATCTGGCCCTGGTGCAGACGGTGGACTTCTTCCCGCCGCTGGTGGACGACCCGTATGCCTTCGGACGCATCGCGGCGGCCAATGCGCTCAGCGACGTGTATGCAATGGGAGCTGAGCCGCTGACGGCCCTGAACCTGGTGGGCTATCCCGATACGCAGCTCGAGTACGACTGGCTGGTCGAGATTCTGCGCGGCGGGGCGGCGGTGGTTCGCCAGGCCGGGGCGGTGATCGTCGGCGGTCACTCGGTGCGCGACTCGGAGATCAAGTACGGGCTGGCCGTGACCGGGCGCGTGCATCCGCAGCGCATCCTGACCAACGCAGGGGCCCAGGTCGGCGACCGGCTGGTGCTCACCAAGCCGCTGGGCAGCGGCACCTTGACCAGCGCGGCCAAGTCCGGCCGCATCGCGCCAGCCGACCTGGCCGAGGCGATCGACGTGATGGCGGCCCTCAACCGGCCGGGCTGCGCCGCGGCGCTGAAGGTTGGCGTGAGCGCCTGCACCGACGTGACCGGTTTCGGGCTGCTGGGGCACGCTTTCGAGATGGCCCAGGCCAGCGACGTCACCATCGCGCTCTCGGCGGGCAGCGTGCCGCTGATGAGGCGCGTGCTCGAGCTGGCCCGCGAGGGGGTGCTGACGCGCACGCATCTGACCGCCGGCGAGTTCCTGGGCGACCAGTTGCATGTCGATCAGGCGGTCGAGCCGGCGCTGGCCGGCGTTCTGGCAGATGCGCAAACGTCGGGTGGTCTGCTGTTGAGCGTTCCCGAAGACCGCTGCGGGCTGTTGCTGAGTGAGCTTCGGGCCGCCGGCGCGATCTGCGCCGCGGTGGTGGGGCAGGTGCAGGCCTATCGTGGCGTGCGGATCGACGTGGGGCCGTAGGCGCCGCCGCCGGTCGAGACTCACTGGCCGGCGGGCAGCGTGCCGACGAATTCCCGTAACACACCCAGGCGCATATGGCGCAGGCGCTGCTGCTCGGGCGTGACGGCCGGCTTGCCGTCGCGGCCGCGGTCGTCGGCCGCGGCATGCAGCGACGCGTACGAGAACAGCACGTACTGACCGCCCCAGTCGAAACAGCGCTGCAACTGCCGGCGCATCTGCCGGGGCGTCTGGTGTTTGTAGATGCCGACGCCGGGGACGATGCGCGCCGCCGGCGCACCGCTGGTGTACTCGGCCATGTAGCGTTCGAAGTCGGCCAGCTCGGTGGTGTAGATCATGGGGTAGGCGGCGTCGAGCACGCCATTGCGCAGCCAGCCCAGGGCGTCCTGGAAGTAGTTGTCGTAGCCGCGCTTCGGGCTGGGCCAGGTGGCGGCGGTGAGGCTGCAGGTGGGCCGGCGGCTCTTGATGCGGCTGCGTATCTCGCGCACCAGGCGGGTAAGCTGCTCGGCCCGCCAACGGTCCCAGCGGGCGGGGTCGTCGTCGGGGGCCAGCCCGGTGGCCTGGCGGTAGAGCCGCAGCGTCTCCGGATCGCGCGGGTAGCGCTGGCGCGCGTTGGGCGTGGTGTCCCAGGCGTAACGCACGTAGTCCAGGTGGATGCCGTCGACTTCGTAGTTGGCGACGATTTCCTCGACCACGCTGGCGATGTGGTGGCGCACCGCCGGCAGGCAGGGATTCAGGATGGCGTAGAACTTGTTCAGCGGCTGGCGCCGGCCCTCGGCGTCGTGCAGGAACCAGTCGGGATGGGTGTACCAGAGCTGATTCCTGATGCGCGGCGGCTCGGGGCCGCGCCAGCCGGGCATGACGTTGACCCAGGCCTCGAGCCGCAAGCCGCGCTGGTGGGCCTGCTCGATCGCCAGGGCGAGCGGATCGAAGCCGGGATCGTGGTGGTCGTATTCTTCCGACCAGGGTTCGAGCTGCGAACGGTAGGCCACGGTGCCGTTGCCGCGCACCTGCCACAGCACGGTATTGAAGCCGTCGGCGGCGCAGTTGCGGATGATGGTGCGGATGTCGTCCGGGTGGCGATAGTGGAAGCGCGCCACCCACACGGCCCGCACGGCGGCCGGCAACGGGCGGGCACGGTAACGCTTGGCAGTCAGCTCGGGTGCCGCGGGCCGGCTCGAGCTGCATCCGCTGCACAGCAGGCTGGCGGCCAGGATCGTGGCCGCCACGGCGCAGGTGACAGGTCGCAGGGACATTACGTACCTCCCGAGAATCGACGGCTATGCCCGGCCGGGGGGCGGGCTCTGCTCGATAAGGCTGTCCAGGGCGATCGGGTCGCCGGTGGTCGGACCGTCGACCCAGCGGTGCCGCCGCAACGCGGCCACCACCTGCTCGGCCAGGTCGACGGCGGCCACGCCGTCTTCGGCGCTGACCGGCGGGCGCCGGCGCTGGCGGACGCAGTCGAGGAAGGTCTCCAGCTCGTCCCGCAGGGCGTCGCGGTCGTCGATCACCAGCGGCTGCACGTTGACCATCT
>CAZRSM010000296.1:0-9536 GCA_964602755.1 uncultured Planctomycetales bacterium | reverse complement strand
TCATCGCCCGCGCGGCTCTCACCATGGTTGCTGCGAAACCTCCACCTCGCACGGCGGCAGACTGCTGGCGAACCGCTTGCCGTAGTGTTTGCGCACGATGCGCGGGTCGAGCACCACCACGGTCCCGCGGTCATTATGACTGCGAATCAGCCGGCCGAAACCCTGCCGGAACTTCAGCACCGCCTCGGGCAACTGGTAGTCCACGAACGGGTTGCCGCCGCGCTTGCGGATCAGCTCGATGCGGGCTTCGACCATGGGGCGATCGGGCACCGCGAAGGGCAGCCGGACGATGATCACATTGGAGAGCGCCTCGCCCGCCACGTCGACTCCCTGCCAGAAACTGTCGGTGCCGAAGATCACCGCCCGCGGCGTCCGCCGGAACACCTCGAGCATCTGCGAACGGCTGGCATCCTCGCCCTGGGCCAGGATGGTATAACCGTCGGCGTCCAGGTCGGCCCGCACCAGCTCGGCCAGTTCGCGCAGCATGGCGTAGCTGGTGAGCAGCACGAATGCCCGCCCCTGCGTGCGGCGCAGGTGATATGTCACCGCCCGGGCCGCCGCCGCGATGAAGGCGCGGGCGTCCGAGGGGTCGGGCATGGCGGCCTCGATGACAAGCCTGACCTGTCGGCGGTAGTCGAAGGGCGAACCCAGCCGCAGCGTACGGGCCTCGGGCGACCCGACACTCTCCAGCAGGTAGCGCAGCTCGTCGTCGCCGTCGGTGGCCAGCGTGGCACTGGTGAGCACCACGCCGTCGAGCCGGTCGAACAGCAGCGTGCGCAACTGCGGGCCGATCTCCAGCGGTGCCCCGCAGAGCGTCACGCGCCGCTCGCCCAGCTCGATCCAGTAGACGTAGTCATCGAGGGTCTGCTCGAGCAGGCCGGCGATGGTCTCCGCCAGTTCCTGCGCGCGGAGTGCCTGGGAGGTCAGCTCGGTCTGGTCTTCCGGGCGCGACAGTCGCTGAGCAAACTTCGCCAGCTCGCCGGCCAGTTCGCTCAGGGCGGGCGAGAGCGGATTGCCGACCACGTCGGGCCGCAGCAGCCGGCCGTTGGAACGTCCCTGGGTCTGCTGAAAAGTGCGCAGCGCGGCAAAGAAATCCTGGCAGGCGCGCTGGGCCGCGAGCACCAGGTCGAGCAGCTTTGTCGGCGCCGAAAGCGAGGCCAGCAGCCCCTTGCCGGTGCGCTCGTTGAACAGGTTGGCCAGCAGGTAGTACACCTGCGTATCGCTGACCCGGGCGCCGAAATGGTCGGTGGCCACCTGGGCCAGCGTGTGGGCCTCGTCGATGATCGCGTAGCGGTATTCGGGCAGCACCGAGACGCCGCCTTGCCGCAGAACCAGGTCGGCCATCAGCAGGGCGTGGTTGACCACCAGGACCTCGGCCCGTTCGGCCCGTCGGCGGGCACGCTGAAAGAAGCACTTCTCGTGGTGCTTGCAGCGCCGCCCCAGGCAGTTGCCGTGTTCGCTGCGGACCTTCTCCCACACGTCAAGCGGTGGCCGGCGCGGCAGGTCGGAGATCGAGCCGTCTTTCGTTTCGTAGGCCCATTGCGCGATGGCCTCGAGCGCCGCCAGTTTGCTTGCATCAGGAAACAGCGAACGCTGGCGGCTGGTGGCGGAAACCAGCCGGCGAATGCTGAGGTAGTTCTGCCGCCCCTTGACCAGCTCGCACGCGAACGGCACCCCCAACGCCTCGGCCAGCAGCGGCACGTCCTTGTCAACGAGCTGTTCCTGCAGCGCGATGGTGTGTGTCGAAACCACGATGCGCGCCGGCGACAGGTGCCCCTCCCGGCCGGCCACCACGCGGGCGATGGCCGGCAGCAGGTAGGCGAAGGTCTTGCCCACGCCGGTGCCGGCTTCGACCGCCAGGTGGTGATTCTCGAAGAGGGCCTCGGCCACGGCGGCGGCCATCTCGCGCTGTTGGGGACGCGGCTCGTAGGCCGGCAGCGCGGCGGCGATCGGCCCGTCGGGCGCCAGCCATTGCAACACCTGCGCGCCGCTCACCGCTTCAACCCACCCGCAGTTGCCGGGCGAAGTCCCAGACGAACGCCGCCAGCACCAGCGATGTCACGACCACCACGCCCACCGTGAGCACGCGCACGAAGGCGGCGCCGGTCACCCAGCCGTCGCGCATGGTGGCCAGTATGTGCGGCCGGGCGAGCACCAGCATGCTCAGGATCATGGCCGCCGACGTGACCACCACCGACATCGAATGCACGTAGGAGTAGATCCACAACCCGCGGCTGACTTCGGCCTCGCGTCCCTCCAGCGACTGGATGAAGTGTCCCCGCACAAAGTAGGCCACCCGTTGCTGGCCGTCGGCCGCCGTCAGGACGCGCACCTCGCCGTTGTAGGCGTCGCCCCCCAGCGAAGCGTACAGCACCGTGTACGCCACGAAGTTGAGCGCCCCCAGGGCGATGATGGCCACGCAGATGCGGTTGCGCCGCCGGCGGCCGAGCCGGTCGACCGGGCAGATCGACCACTCGCCCTCGGCCGGCCGCGGCCGCAGTTCGTCACGCTCGGTTTGTTCGGCCGGGAAGATCATCGCACGCCGCAACCATGGGTCAGCCGGGACGCACCGCTTGCGCCCGCTCAGGCGTATGGCGCAGAGATTCTACCGCGCATCACCGGCGCGACCCAACCGCGAGGGGCGCGCGTCCTGAGCCGACCGCTGATCGCTGAGGCTCAGTCGCCCTGGTCGCACTCGCGCTGCGAGGTCCACGAGGGCTTACGCTTCTCCAGGAAGGCCTGCATGCCCTCCTTGGCGTCGGCGCAACTGAAACACAGGCCGAACTGGTGCGACTCGTCGTCTTCGAGGATCGACTTCTTGATGCGGATGATGGCCCGCGGCGCGCTCTCGCTGAACATCTCGAACCAGCGCTGCAGGGCCGCATCCAGGTCGTCCTCGCCGGGCACCACCTCGTCGACCAGGCCGATCTGCGCGGCCTGCTCGGCGGTGATGCTCTGGCCCGAGTAGAGCATGCGCAGCGCCCACGACAGCGGCACGATCATCGGCAGCCGCCGGGTGGCCCCCCAGCCGGGGATCAGGCCCAGTTTGACCTCCGGCAGCCCGATCCGTGCCCCGGCCACCATCAGCCGGAAACTGCACGCCAGCGCCAGCTCGCAGCCGCCGCCCAGGGCGTGGCCGTTCATGGCGGCGAAGGTGATCTGCGGCAGGTTCTCGATGGCATTGAAGACACTGCTGCCGAAGCGGCTCAGCGAGTAGCCGTGGTCCTCGGTCATGTTGATGATGTGGCGCAGGTCGGCGCCGGCCGAGAAGACCTTGCCGCTGCTGCGGAAGACCACGAAACGCACGCAGGGGTCGTTGGACAGCCGCTCGGCGATGCTGCCCAGCTCGCCCAGCACCGGCGAGGTGAGCAACGGCGGCCCCTGGTCGGCCACGAAGCGCACGGTGGCCACCTGCCCCCGGCATTCGTACTCGACCCGCGTGTCGGACGACAGCTCGGCCGTGGTATCAGTCATAGCTGAAGAACCCCTTTCCGGACTTGCGACCCAGGTAGCCGGCCCGCACCATCGTCCGCAGCAGCGGAGCCGGACGGTAGCGGTCTTCGCCCAGGTCGTGGTGTAGAACCTCCATGATGTGCAGACACACGTCGAGACCGATCAGGTCGGCCAGGGCCAGCGGCCCCATGGGATGGTTGCAGCCCAGCTTCATCACCTCGTCGATCGTCTCGGCGTCGGCCACGCCGTCACTCAGGCAGGCGATGGCCTCGTTGATCAGCGGCATCAGCACGCGGTTGCTGACGAAGCCGGGATGATCCTTGACGCGGTGCGGCGTCTTGCCCAGGTCCCGGGCCAGCTTGATGATGGCCTCAGCCACCGGCTCGGCGGTCTGCAGCCCGACCACCACCTCCACCAGGGCCATCAGCGGCACGGGGTTGAAAAAGTGCATGCCGATGAACTTCTCGGGCCGCCCGCTGGAGGCCGCCAGCTCGCTGATCGAGATGCTGCTGGTGTTGCTGGCGAAGATCACGTCGGGCGGGACGATCTCGTTGAGCTTGCCGAACAGCTCGCGCTTGGCCTCGGGCGTCTCGATGATGGCCTCGATCACCAGGTCGGCGTCCTTGGCCTGGTCGAAGGCCGCCGGGTGCAGGTTGGCCAACGTGGCCTTGACGCTGTCGGCTTCGAGCTTGCCCTTCTCGACCAGCTTGTTGAGGATCTTGTCGATCTTGCCGATGGCCTTCTCGACCGCACCGGGGACCGCGTCGTACAGCAGCACCTTGCGGCCGTTCTGGGCGAACACCTGGGCGATGCCGCCCCCCATCGTTCCGGCCCCGAAAACCGCTACCGTCGCTACGTTCGTTCGGACGTCCACCTTTTGCACCTTTCGTCTTTGCGAGGTACCCGGCGAGACGAAGCCGGGCCGCTCGGCCGACAGGAGACTTGAAAAGACAGACAAGCAGCGGGCGACACAAACGGGAACTCCCCCCGCCGGTACCCACAGCCGCATTCTAGCACGAAATCGCACGGCCCGGCAACCACGCGGCCCCCTTCGGTCCGCCGCGCGCGGGTGACAAGCGCCGGGCCTTGGGGTTCAATAGCGCCCATGGAAATCGCCAGAGACATCACAACGACCCGCCAGGCGGTGGCGGCCGCCAGGACCGCCGGCCTGCGTGTGGGCTTCGTGCCCACCATGGGAGCTCTGCATCGCGCTCACCTCTCGCTGGTCGAGGCGGCCCGGCGCGACTGCGGCTTCGTGGCCGTCAGCATCTTCGTGAACCCCACGCAGTTCGGCCCCAACGAGGACTACGAGGCCTACCCGCGCGACGAGGCCGGCGACCTGGCCAAATGCCGCCAGGCCGGCGTCGACCTGGTCTTTCTGCCCACCGTGGAGGTGATGTATCCGCCCGGATCGGCGACCACCATCCACGTCGCCGGCCTGACCGACACGCTGTGCGGCCCCCACCGCCCGGGCCATTTCGACGGCGTGGCCACCGTGGTCGCCAAGCTGTTCAACATCGTGCAGCCCGACGTGGCATATTTCGGCCAGAAGGACGCCCAGCAGTTGGCGGTGATCCGCCAGATGGTCCGCGACCTGGATTTTCCCATTGAGATCGTCGGCTGCCCCACGGTCCGCGAGCCGGACGGCCTGGCGCTCAGCAGCCGCAACGCCTATCTCTCGCCCGCCCAGCGCCAGCAGGCCACCTGCCTCTACCGGGCCTTGTGCCGGGCACGCGAGCTGATCGAAGCCGGCGAGCAGAACCCCGACGTGGTGGTGCGGGCCATGCGGCTGATCGTCGAGCAGGCCGGGCCGGCCGACATCGACTACATCAGCATCGTCGATCCGGGGACGCTGGCGCCGGTCGACCGCATAACCGGCCCGGTGCTGATCGCCCTGGCGGTGCGCATCGGCCAGACGCGCCTGATAGACAACCTGCTGGTGGACCCTGCCGGCACCTCGGCGTAGTATTCGCTCGGGCCGGCCCGGCGCGACCGGCATGTTGTGCACCACACACTGACGACGCAATGAAACCGATCTTCTTCACCATTCCCGGCATCAACTGGCACGTGCCCGGCTACGGCTTCATGCTGATGATCGGGCTCTTCATCTCCATCTGGTGGGCGGCCCGGCGGGCCGAACGCTCCGGCGGCAACCCCGACGTGGTGCTCAACCTGGGGTTCATTGCCATCATCGGCGGCGTGCTCGGCAGCCGCATCATGTACGTGGTTCACTACTGGGACTCGTTCAAGACCGCCGGCGGACCGCTGCAGGTGGCCTGGGCCGTAATCGACATCAGCAAAGGCGGGCTGGAATTCTACGGCGGCTTCATTCTGGTCACCATCTCCGGCCTGTTGTGGCTGCGCTACTTCGAGAAAGTCTCGATCCGCTGGTACCTCGACATCGTCGCGCCTTCGGCCGCTTTGGGACTGGCCATCGGCCGCATCGGCTGCCTGGTCAACGGCTGCTGCTTCGGCAGCACCTGTGATCTGCCCTGGGCGGTGCGCTTTCCCTACGGCTCCAACGCGATGTACCACCAGTGGAAGGTGGGCCTGCCTGACGCCGGCCTGCGCGAAGAACTGCTCTATACCAACAAGGAGACCGGCATCACCATGCCGCTGGTGCGCGAGGTCTTCTTCGTCAGCGACGCCCGGCTCGACCAGGTGGCTGAGGCATACCGCGAGATGCAGCGACTGATGCAGGTCCGCCAGAAAACCACCGACACCGCCAAGCGCCACCAACTGACCATGCAGCTCAACGCCCTGGGCCGCAGCCTCGGCAGCGACCTGCTCAAGTACGAACAGGCCGCCGCCAACATGCTCAAGTACGACCTGTCGGCGGCGCAATTGCGGGCCCTGGCCAATCAGCAGCGCTCCCTGCCGGTGCATCCCACGCAGCCGTACTCGACCATCACGGCCCTCATCATCGCCTTCTTCCTGAGTGCGCTCTATTGGCGCCGCACGCGAGACGGCCAGGTGATCTGCACGTTGCTGCTGATCGAGCCGGCCACCCGCTGGCTGCTGGAAGTGATCCGGGCCGACAACCCGGTGGACACGGTGGGCATGTTCACCATCTCGCAGGCCCTGGCGCTGCTGATGACCATCATCGGTCTGGCCGGGCTGATCGTGCTGCGGCGGATGGAGCCGCGTTCGCCGCGGGCGGCCGTCCGGGACGGGGAATCACAAAACTGTTGACGCCGCCCCGGCGCCCCCGGCCGCCGCTCGTGCTAAACTCTTTGGCAACGATAGCGCCGGCGACGTAGCCGCAGCGACTGTTTTTGCGAACCTGACCACGAGCCCCAGGTGCATGATGCCCGAGAACGAAGGCGAAAAGAAAATCATCGTCGACGACGACTGGAAGGCCCAGGCCCGCAAGGAAAAGGAGCAACTGGCCGAAGAAACCGCCATGCCGGAGTCCATCCCCGACCCCTCGTTCGCCGAGCTGGTGAACATCATCGCCACGCAGGTGGTGGTCGGACTGGGCGGCATGGCCGGCCCCGGCGGCGAACGCATCCCGCCCAACATCGAAGTGGCCAAACACTACATCGACATGCTCCAGATGCTCGAAGAAAAAACCCGTAACAACCTGACCGACGACGAAAAGAAACTGCTCGACCAGGTGCTCTACGAGCTGCGGCTGCTCTACGTGCAGGCCGCCGGCGGCGGGGCTGCCCCGGCCGCTCCGGGTGTCGATCTGCCCAAGCAGTAGCCCGCACCGACACCACCTGCGGCCATGTCGACCAGGACCGCCCCGTCAACGCGCCGGCACAGCCCCCTGACCGACCGCGAGGCCCGCAGCCCGGCCTTGCGCTGGGCCGTCCACCTGGGGGTCCCGCTGGCGGTAAGCCTCGCCGTACATGCCGCCGTGCTGACGCTGCTGCTGATGGCATCGTGGGAGGCGCTCGACCACCCGGCGGCGCCGGCAACTGAAAACGAGTACGCCGTCTCGGTGCGTCCGGCGCCGGCCGGGCAGGCCGAGCCGCTCGAGTGGTCGCGCCACCCGCTGGATCAGCTTGCCGACTTCGCCCCGGCCGCCGCGCGGGCCGAGTCGGCCGCCAGCGACCGCAGGCGCCCGGCCCTGGCCGAGCTGGCCCGCGACGAGCCGGCGGCCGACCTGGGCCAACTGGGAGGCGGTTTCGGGCTGGGCAGCGCCGGCACAACGTCGCTGCTGGGGCTGGGCGGGGGCGCCGGAGCGCCGGGTCAGGGCGGGGCGGGATTCGGACTCGGTCTCGGCTCGAGCGGCGGCCCCGGCCGGGCGCTGGTCTGGAACGTCAAGGCCCGGGGCAGCCGCTTCGCCTACGTGGTCGATTTCTCCGGCTCGATCGTGGTGGCCGTGCAGGATCTCAAACGCGAGCTGAAACGCTCGATCGGGCGGCTGGGGCCGGGGCAGTTCTTCGACGTCTTCATCTTCTACAGCACCGGCGACCAGCGGCGCGAGTTGTACCGCACCGAGGCTTTCGCGCCCCGCTGGCAGCCGGCCGACGCCGCCACCAAGCGGCGTTTCTTCGAGTGGATCGATTCCAAGGCGCCCCAGGGTCGTACCGAGCCGCTGGTGGCCATGCAACGTGCCCTGGCGCTGGAGCCGGACGCGGTGTTCTTCTTTTCCGACGGCATGTTCGACGATCGCGTGGTGGCCCAGATTGCCGAAGCCAACCGCCGGGTCGGCGCCCGTATCCACTGCCTGGTGTTCGATGAGCTGTTGCTGTCGGACACCAGCGGGTTGCCGCGCCTGACCGACGGCGCCCGGCGGCTGAAGACCATCGCCGAGCAATCGCAGGGCGAACTCAAGATCGTAACCGGCGCCGACCTGGACTCCGATGGTTGACAGCGGCGCCGCACCGGCGACCATGAGCGCACCAGCAATTCCCTTCCTCGGCGAGGGAAGACAGCGCTCCGCCGGTTGTGGCTGGGCCAACGATGCAAGGTAACGCAGTCGTGCCGCATCCTGCTCGATTCTGTGCTGTTCTGGCGGCTCTGGCCGCGACGGCGACGGCCTGGCCGCAGTCCGCGGCCGACGTGGCCACGGCCCGCTCGATGTGGCAGGTGGTGGCCGACGGCATCGAATGGCCGGCCTACCTGATCCTGGCCGGCTCCCTGGCGACCATCGCCCTGATCGTCGAGCACTTCATCGTGGTGCGCGTCGCTACCGTGGTGCCGATCGAACAGGTCAAGCAGGCCCGCCGACTCATCGAGCGACGCAAGTTCCGCGAATGCCTCGACCGCATGCGCCGCAGCTCGACCTTTTTTGCCTCCGTGATGACTGCTGCCCTCGAACACGCCCGCCACGGATTCGACGCCATGCACGACGCCGCGGTCGAGAAGTCGGGCGAGCTTTCCGGGCGCATGTTTCGCAAGGTCGAATACATGAACATCCTGGGCAACCTGGGTCCGCTGCTGGGTCTGCTGGGCACGGTCTACGGCATGATCAAGGCCTTCGCCGCCCTGGGAGAAGGCGGCGGCGCCGCCGGCGCGGACGCCGGCGGCCTGGCCACCGGCATCGCGCTGGCCCTGGTCAACACGCTGCTGGGCCTGGCGCTGGCCATCGTGGGGCTGGGCTTTTTCGGCGTCTGCCGCAACCGGGTGCACTCGCTGACCGTGCGGGCCACGGTGCAGGTGCTCGACCTGCTGGAATACTTCCGCCCCGTGCCGACGCCCGCCTCGTCCGAGGCTTCCCGCCCGGCGAGCGTGGGCACCGCCACGACGCTCAAACCGTAGGGAGCCGCTCCGCCCCATGCAGCACCGACCGTTCCAAGCTCCCAGGCCCGTGGCCATGACGCTGAACCTGGCGCCGATGGTCGACGTGATGATGTGCCTGATCGTCTTCTTCCTGCTGGCCGCCCGCATCGTCGATTCAGAACGCCGCCCGCTGGATTTGCCGTACGCGGCGGCCGCCCGCGAGGTTCCACCCGACAAGCTCGGCCGCCGGGTTACGATCAACGTGCTGCCGGCCGGCGAGCAGGCCGCCGAGGCCGAATACGTCGTCCAGGCCTGGGACGGTCGGCGGCTGATCGACCGGCGGCTCTCGGCGGCGCAGGTGGGCGACTACCTGCGTCGTCGCGCGGCGCCGGCGGCCCGGAGCGGCGCAC
>CAZRSM010000295.1:0-18143 GCA_964602755.1 uncultured Planctomycetales bacterium | reverse complement strand
CCAGCGCCGCGAGCAGGGGAATCATGGTCTGTCGGATGTTTCGGTTCATCATGTCTTTCTTCCTCAGTCCTTTCTAAAACAATAACAAGAGCGGTGTGTTGCCGATGTCCCCCCCCCCGCGGGGGACGTTCCGTTTGCGCTTGAGCGATTTACTCCAGAGGGAAGAAGTCTCGGCGAGAATCCCCGCGTGCCTCGGGCGGGCTGCCTCCCGGCCACCGCCCGGATTGCCGCAGTCGTGCTCGGCCCCCTGCGTCGGCCCCAAGTCCTTCCACCTCGGCTCCGGCGGCCCGCGCGGGCAACCGGCCCCTGTCGTCCAAGTATAGTGTGACCGGAAATGTCCGGTTCAGCAACTCGGCGGGCAAGAGAAACAGGCGGGATCAGACGCAAGACCGGCCGGTCGCGGGTGGGAAAAGAGCGAGAGGGACCGGACCCGATAGGTCCGGCCCCTCTCGTGATACGTCAATTCAACGGCACGCGGTGCTTACTCGTACACGTGCGTGCTTTCGGTCTCGTCCACCGGGCTGGTCATCTGATCGCTGATCATGCTGACCCGGAAGCGGACGTCGCCGGCCGAGGTACCCTTGGCAATGACGCGGTAGGTCGCCTTGGCACCCGGCTGGAGCGACGGCAGCGGGGCGAAGGTGATCTTCGCGCCGTCGATGGTCGCCTGGACCATGCCGCCGTCCGAGGAGACGTACTCGAGCTCAGGCGGCAGCTCGCACGACACCTTGATGTTCGTGCCGACCGCGGAACCCTGGTTCGTCACCGTGATGATGTAGGTGATGTTCGCACCAACCTCGATCGGGTCTTCGATGTCGATGACCTCGAGCAGGATGGCGGCGATACCCTGGATTTCCGTGGACACGTCCGCGGAATCCTCGGCACAGTAGGCCTTGGCCACGGCGGTGTTGTGCACCACGCCGGCGCTGTTGGCCTTGAGCGTGAGCGTCACCGAGCGCGAGTCGCCCGGAGCGATCGTGCCGAGGTTCCAGACCACCGAGCCGCCCTGCATCTGGCCGCCGTTGCTGGCGGAGACGAAGGTCGTACCCGACGGCAGGGCGTCGGTCAGGACCGTGTCGCGGGCCGGCGCATCGCCGGTGTTGCGGACGGTGATCTCGTAGGAAGCGTTCCGGCCGATGTACCGCATCTCCGGACCGGTCTTGGTGACTTCGAGCACCGGCTGACGCACGATGGTCGTGCACTGCGCCGAGGCTTCGAGGCCGCCGTCGGCCGCGACCGAGACGGTGTTGTCATACGTGCCGGTCTGCGAAGCGCGGACGGTGTAGGTCAGCTGCTTCGAGGCACCCGGATCGAGCGTGCCCAGGTTCTCGTTGATCGACGTGCCGCCGCTGGTCAGCGCCAGGCCCGCCGGCAGCGAATCGGACACGCGGACGTTGGTCGCCGGCGCGTCGCCGGTGTTGCGAACGGTGATGACGTACTGGATGTCGTCACACAGCAGCACCTCGGCCGGGCAGTTCTTCTCGATCGCGATGGCCGGGGCGGTGATGACCGTCGTGGCGCAGGCGCGATCCGACAGGCCGTACTTGGCCGCGACTTCGGCACAGTTCTCGAAGGTGCCGGTCTGCGGACTCTGGACGGTCACGGTGATGTCCTGGCTGCCGTGCGGTGCCAGCGTGCCGAGCGACCAGGTGAGCGTCTGGCCGCTGACGTTGGCGCTGGGGGTGCTGGAAACGTAGCTGATGCCGGCCGGCAGCGGGTCGGTCACGACCACGTCCTCCGCGTTCACGTCGGACGGGTTGGTGACGGTGATCGCGTACTGGAACTGGTGATTGACGATCTCGCGGGCCGGGGCCGTCTTGGCGATCGCGATCTTCGGGCCGATCCAGGTCTTGCTGGTGGCGCCGGTCGCGATGTGGACCGCCGGCTTGCAGCACTGCTCGTTGGCCGGCCGCATGATGTCGATCGAGATATTGTTCGTGCCTTCGGCCGGCTGGACCTGGGCCAGCGTCACGTGGGCCTCGCCGTTGGCGTCGGTTTCAACCGTGGCGGTGGTCCCGTTGGACTGCTGGAAGATCGCGCCGGGGCCGTCGGTGATCGTGTACGTGACCTGGTAACCCGGCAGCGGCGCGCCGTCGGAGTGCTGCGTGACGCGCGTCACGAACTCGTGCGTGGTTCCGATCGGGTTGGTCGCCGGCTCGGGGAAGGCCCAGTCCACGTCGTACCAGTGCTTGACGGCGAAGACCTTGTGCTTGGTCTGGTCGTAGATGCCGGGAGCGTACACGATGACGTGCGTGTCACCCTCGATCGGCGACGTGATCGTGCACCAGGTCTGGCCCTTGGTGAGCTGGATGTCGTCGGCCGGATCGTCCGTGCCCATCGTGAGCACGTGGTCGAAGTTGTTGGTGTGCGAGACGGCGTAGTGGTTGTCCACCTTGTAGCCGCGGCTCGCCCGCCAGCCGCTCTCGTCCACCTCGACGATGTCGCCGACGCTGCCACTGGCAATGATCCACTCCACCCGACGATTGGGCAGGGGCTTGCCATCCTTGTCCTTGACCGTCGCCACGAGGATGTGCTGGGTCTGGACCGGGTTCACGTCCTCGAGCGGAGTGACTTCCAGCTCCACCGCGAACGGGTCCCAGTTCGAGTAGTAACCACCCTCAGGTGGCTTGGGGTGCGACGGCACAACATCTCCACCCGCGGGCCACGTGAACGCGTGCGGCATGGTGTTTCGACAGCCCGTGGCTGCCATCGCCAATGCCGCAGCGGCCACAAGAGCCCATACCGCGCCTTTTCGATTCATGATTTCCTCCAAGCAAAGTTACGTGTCACCGTTTCATATCGGACCATACGGCCCATATGATTACCGACTTCTTTGTGCAACTCCAGCCCCCGGACACAATCTGCCCTACGAACCAGGCGGGATGTGGGGGCCCACAGGCGGAAATCCTATCGCCCCGGAAGCGTTTGTGCTACGGGCCATTGCAAAAAAACAACCAGAAAATGGCATTGCGGACCGGTGCCGCGCCAGCCGGTTCCATCGGCTACCACGCCTCCAGCTCCCCAACGATTTCCTCGACCAGGTCCTTGATCGTCACCAGCCCCAGACACTGTCCCCGCGCGTCGGTCACGATCGCCATCACCTCGTGCGATTGCTGCAACTTCACCAGGGCCGCGGAGACGCTCTCGTCGCTCCGCAGGCGAACCGCCGGCTGGATGTATTCCCGCACCGGCCGCTCCCGCTCGTCCATCAGCACGTGATAGACGTTGAGAATCCCGATGATCCGCCGCGGATCGCGCTCGTAGACCGGCAGGCGCGAAAAATGCGCCATGCGCACGATTCGCAGCAGGTCCGCGCGCGCGATGTCGGCCCGCACGATCGCGGCCCGCCGCCGCGGGACCATCACGTCGGCCAGGCGCGTACGCGAGATGTTCATCACGCGTTCGAGCGTGTCGCGTTGAAACGGGCTCAGCCCGCCGCTGACGGCGCCCTCGGCCAGCAGGCGCCGCACCTGGAGCCGCGGCAGCAGCGGCTCGCGTTGATCGGCGTGGTCCGGATCGATCCAGGCGATCAGCGCTTGAGAAAGGCGATTCAGCCCCCAGACCAGCCCGGTGGCCTTCGCCAGTTTCAGCGCCCACGACAGCGGCAGCGACGCCGGGTACATCAGCCGGTCCGCCTCGCGCCGGAACCAGTCCTTGGGCAGCACCGCGCCGAAGACCAGGATCAGCGGCGTCAGAATCGCCGTGGCGTACACTTCGGCGAGGTGGCGGGCATCACTCGTGTGCAGGATCAGCGTCGTCACGCACGCCGTCGAAACGTACTCGGCCACGTTCGTACCCAGCAGCGTCGTGATGACCAGTTCCTGCGGGCGGCGCATCAGCGCGCTGAGCCGCCGGGCCTGCGCCGAACCCTGCGCGGCCCGGACGTTGAGACGCACGCGGCTGAGGCAGTACACGCCGGTTTCGGCCCCGGAAAAGAAGCCGCTGCACGCGAGTGCCGCCAGGACGCCCAGTCCGTAGGCCAGGAAGGTCATGCCGCCTTGCCCCCGTTTCCGCCGTTCGCGCCCAGCGGCGTGACGCGCAGCCGTTCGATGCGCCGTCCCTTGATCCGCAGCACCTCCAGCCGCACGCTGCCGATCGTGACTGCGTCACCCACCCGGGCCGGCCGCCCCAGCCGGGCCACCACCAGCCCTCCGACGGTGGCCACGCGGCTCGGGAGTTGTTCCACGCCGAACGTTTCACCCCAGAAGTGGATGCCCAGCCGTCCGCTGATCTCGTATTCATTCTCGCCGCGCTGGACGATCTCCGGCTCGGCGTCGCTGTCCTCCGGGTCGCGGATCTCGCCCACGATGACCTCCATCGCATCTTCCAGCGTGACGAGGCCGGCGGTTCCGCCGTATTCGTCCACGGCGATGGCGATCTGCGACTTGGTCTTGCGGAAATGGATCAGCAGTTGTTCGACGGTGATGAGCTCCGGCACGAAACGCACCGGCATGACGAGTTCTTCCAGCGACTTGTCCCGTTCCAGAAACAGCATCTTCGCGTAGATCAGCCCCACGATGTTGTCGGGCGTGTCGCGGTAGGCGGGCACCTTGGTCAGGTGGGTCGCCCGCATGAGCGCCCGAAGGTCCTCGGGCGGGCCCGCGACATCGAACACCTTGACCTCCACGCGGGGCACCATGATGTCGCGCACCCGCAGGTCGCTCAGGTCGATGATCTCGCGGAGGTAGGCGTCCTCGATCGGGTTGATGACGCCGCGGTTGCGACTCATCTCCAGCAACGCCTTGAGCTCGTCGGAGCTGAGTCGGGCCGGGCCGCTGCGGCTCGGTCCGCCGAGAAACAGGCGCGTGAGCGGTTCGGTGATAAGCGCGTTGAGGAGGTAGCCCGCCGGCCGGAGCACGTAGCCCGCGACCTGAACCACCGCCGCCGCGACCGGCACCAGCCGCAGCGTGAGCGTGACCCCCAACACCTTGGGAACCACCTCACCGAAGACCACTACGAGCAGGATGCTGGCGACGCCCGCGACCGGATTGAGCCACGCGCCCACCTGGGCTGCCAGGTCACGAAACAGCACGTAGGACGTGGCGAACAGGAATACGTTGACCGCGGTATTGCCGATCAGGATCGTCGTCAGCGTCGCGCGGGGCCGCTCCATCAAGCGAGCGGCAAGGCGGCGAAACGGGTTGGTGCTGGCGGCCTGCTGCTGGATCTGGGTGGGCGTGAGCGCGAAAAGTACCGTCTCGCTGCCCGAAAACGTGCCCGAGAGCACCACCAGCACCAGCAGGAGCACGCCCAGAAACGAGAGCCCCAGCCAGTCGAGCTCCGACGCGGCCAATACCGTGATCGTGGCGGAAATGCTCATCGTCTCGCTGCACGCGGGAGCCGGTTCAGGTCAGCTTCGAGTCGCAGCGGCAGACCATCTCGCCGCAACCCGGACATCCGTCGGTGAACTTGCGGATCGCGTCTTCGAGATCGACCCCCTCGACGTTCGCGAGCGTGACCAGCCACGCGAGCGTGTCGGCGAACTCCTCGCGCAGGTTCTCCGGGTCATGCCTGGCGATCGCGCTGGCCAGCTCGCCGACCTCCTCGGCGAACCACAGGAACGTCTTGGCGGCGCCCCGTTTGCGGTCCTTATCGGAATACATCCGGTCGATCAGTTGCTGAAACTCACCAAGTTCCACGAAAATCCCTCACATGACGCCTGTGGATTCCGATCTCCGGCCGCGCGGATGCCTCCGCCTCCCTGATCGCCGTCCGATGCCATGCGCAAACGCCGCCGCCTGAAATCACGCCCACCCGTCTTCGACCCGCCCGCGGAGCGGTGGCCGGCCCAGGGAGTGTATCAGCTCCACGTGCGCGTGTCAGCGGCGGTCACGGTGACCGTCGGCCGGCTCGGACGCTTCCGGTTTCCCGCGGGCCACTACGTGTACACCGGCCGCGCGTCGCGCGGACTGCTGGCGCGCGTCCGCCGCCACGTCACCGGCGGACGCCGGCGACACTGGCACATCGATTACCTCCTGGCAACGCGGGGGGTGACGATCGAACGCGTCGCGCTGGTTTCCCCCGACCCCGAAGCGGAGTGTTCCTGCAACCTCGCCACGGGGCGGAGCGCCTCCGTTGCCGCACCGGGTTTCGGAGCCTCCGACTGTCGCGCCGGCTGCGGTACCCATCTGTGGCTGGTGGCAGCATCCCGCGAACGCCGGATGCCCGAGCGTCCATGACCCTCGTCGCCGCCGGTCAGCGCGTCTCCCACCACCCGGCGGCCCGGCGACCCGGCGGGACTGGGCGGACCGCGGCGCTCGTTGCGGCGGGGACTGGCTACTGGCGTTGGAGCGTACCCGTGCTGGTGAGGCCCCAGGTGGTGTCGAGCGAGATCACGTTGATCAACGTCACGTCGTAGGCGACGACCGCGGTGTAGGTGAGCTGGTCGCCGCTGAGCGTGTAGTCCACCGTGAACGTGCCGGTGCCGTCTTCGACGAGCGCGTCCTGCGCTCCGTGGTGCTCGAGCGTGAGGACGACGTGCCCGGTCGTGGCCGTGTAGGTGGCCTCGGTCACGGTGGCCGTGAGCGTGGCGGTGTAGGTGCCCGTGGTTTGCGTGACGGACACATGGTCGCCGGCCTGGGCGACGGGGACGGAGAACTCGAGCATGTCGTGAGCGTCCTGCATGTAGGCCGGGACGGTCAGTGCCGTGGGGTAGCCGTCGGCACCGAAGGTGATGGTGAGGTTGGCGTTCCATTCTTCGGTCGGACCGGCGCCGCCCTGGACGGATTCGGTCTTGGTGCAGGCGAGCTGGCCGGCAAACGAGCCGGTGAACGCGGAAAGGTCCGGTGTCTCACCGGTGCCGGTGTCGTCGGCGCCGTCATCGCCGGCATTGTTGTTTCCGGTGTCGCCTGTGGCGCCGTCGTCGCTGCCGGTGTCCGCGCCATCGTTCTGGTCGTCGGCGTTACCGCCGCCGGACGCGCCGCCGTCATCGGTGGCCCCGCCGTCGTCCTGATTCCCGGCGTCCGTGTCCCCGGCGTCGGTGCCGGTGTCTGCGCCGCCGGAATCGGCGTTGCCGCTGTCGTGATTGGACGGAGTGGTTCCGCCCGTGATGGTGTCACTTCCGCTGAGGTCGTTGGCGGGGCACCCTGCCAGGGTGGTCCACAGCAGGAGGGCACAAAGCAGGCTGGCAGCTTTCAGGTTCATTTTTTATCGCTCCAATGGAGTTCGGCATCCTGTCCCGACGGATGTATCGACACAATCGGTCATCGGCGTAAGCGCCACGGGGGGCCCGGTTCCGGCGGTGCCTCCCACGTGGCTGGCCTCGCAGGAATATTAACGGGTCGGGCAAGGGGGCCTTCGCCGGCCGCCGCGCCCGCGTATCGGACATCGCCTGCGGTCGGCGATCTGTGGTCTTGCAGCGGTGCGGGTGTTATACTTGCACAATTCCGTTACCCCGGTGACCGCTTTTTCGGGCGAGTCCCCAACCAAGGGTTTCGGGTTGGGTCATCGGGGGAGTCTCCGGTCGCAGGCGCCCGCGAACGCCGGTATTCGATTACGTACCGGAAAGGGCCCCCGCGGCCCGGTTCGGCAGGATGGAATCAGGAGTGCAACGCATGAAACGTTCATCGACCGGGAACCTCCGCGCGTCGGTTGCGGGGGTCAGTGCGATGGTGTGGATCCTGGCGGCGCTCCCGCCGGCTGCCCGGGCGCAGACGACGGGCAACGTCGCCCCGCGACCCGCTTCGCGGCCGGCTGTTCGAGCGGTCCACCCCCAACCTCCCGGTGCCGCTTCGCAGCCCGCGCGGGCCAAGCGACCGCCGGCGGTTCGCCGCAAACCCGGCATACCCAAGCCGACGGTCGTGCTCGAACCCGGTCAGGTGCCGGCGATCGAGCTGATCGACCCCGTGTGGGAGTTCGGCCGGGTGCGTTCGGGCGAGAAGATCACGCACACGTTCACCTTCAAGAACACGGGCAACGGACCGCTGGAAATCCTCAAAGTCAAGCCGGGGTGAGGTTGCACGGTGGCCGGTCAGTATGACCGGATCGTGCAGCCCGGTGCGACCGGGCGGATTCCGCTGACCGTTTCGACGCGCAACCGCAACGGAAAGCTCACCAAGACCGCGACCGTCTACACCAACATTCCCGGCAAGGACTCCGTTGTGCGGCTGACGATCAAGGGCGAGGTCTGGATGCCCGTGGCGGCGACGCCGCTGAGCGCCTCGTTCGGCCGTATCACGATGCAGGCCGCGAAGCAGCAATCGCTGAAGCGCAAGATCACGATCGTCAACAACATGGACGAGCCGGCCAACATCACGAACGTGCGCAGCACGAACCCCGTCTTCAAGGCGGACGTTCGGACGATAGAGCCGGGCAGGAAGTTCGAGTTGACCGTGACGCTGGCCTCCACGCCGCGCCGCGGCGGCAACAGCGGCCGGATCGAGATGGCCACCGGCGTCAAGGCCCAACCGAAGCTCTCGGTGACCGCAAGCGTCTACGTGATGGGCGATGTGGACGTCTATCCCAATCGCCTGCTGCTCTTCGGCAATCGGGCAAGACAGCAGCAGCGCCTGATTACGGTGCGCAACAACACCGAGCAGCCCCTGAAGATCAGCGAGTTGAAGTGCACGAATCCCAAGCTGAAGGTGCAGCTCAAGGAGATCATTCCCGGCCGCCAGTACCGCGTCAACGTGACCATCCCGGCCGACTGCAAACTCTCGCCCGGCGGCGACAGGATCACGTTCAAGACCGATTGCCCGAGCGTGCCGGAAGTGACGATCCCCGTCGCCGAGTACAAGCCGCGTACCCGCGTGACGCGGCCCAGCGTCAAGCTCCGTCCGCTCCCCAAAGCAGGCGGGAACCAGCCCGTCCGGACACCGGCGTCGCGGCCGGTACCGGTGCAACGCAAGCCGAAGCAATAAGGGCGCAACGGGAGCCGCCGCTAGCTCGACATCAGCACCAGCGCCGAGAGCGGCGGAAGGTTCAGCGAGATCGACTGCGCCAGGCCCTGCCACGCGATCGCGTCGGATGACACTTCCGACGCCGTCGCGTAACCGCTGCCGGCGTAACGCGGATCGTCGCTGTTGAGCACGACCGCGTAACGGCCGGGGACGGGAACGCCCACGCGATAGTCGTCGCGCGGCACGGGGGTGAGGTTCAGAATCACGACCACGTGCGCATCGCCGTCACGGCGGTAGTACGAGAGCACCGAGTTGTCGCTGTCGTGGCAGTCGATCCACGCGCAGCCGCCGCGGTCGGGGTCGCTGCGCCACAACGCCGGCGTGTCGTGATAGAGCCGGCCGAGGTCTTCGAGATAGGTCTGCAAAGCGGCCCGTTCGGGATATCTCACCAGCGACCAGTCCAGCGGTTGCTCGTAGTTCCACTCCTGCCACGGGGCCAGCTCGACGCCCATGAACAGCAGCATCTTGCCCGGACGCGTGTACTGGTACGCCAGCAGCGTGCGCAGGTTGGCGAACTGCTGCCAGATATCGCCCGGCATCTTCGCCAGCAGGGCGCGCTTGCCGTGCACCACCTCGTCGTGCGACAGCGGCATGATGAACCGCTCGGTGTACTCGTAGATCATCGCGAAGGTGATGTCCTGGTGGTGGTAGCGGCGGTGGATCGGGTCTTTCGAGAAATACAGCAGCGTGTCGTGCATCCAGCCCATGTTCCACTTGAACGTGAAACCCAGGCCGCCCTCCTCGACCCGCCGCGTCACGCCGCCCCAGGCGGTGGACTCCTCGGCCACCATGATCGCACCGGGCACTTCCTGCTGCACCGTCTGGTTGAGGAGCTGGATGAACTCGATCGCCTCGAGGTTCTCACGCCCGCCGTACTTGTTGGGCACCCACTGGCCTTCGGGTCGGCTGTAATCGAGATAGAGCATCGAGGCGACCGCATCGACGCGCAGGCCGTCGACGTGCAGCTCCTTGAGCCAGTAGAGGGCGTTGGCGATGAGGAAGTTGCGGACCTCCAGCCGGCCGTAGTTGAAGACCAGCGTGCCCCAGTCGGGATGTTCGCCGAGGCGGGGGTCTTCGTGTTCGTACAGCGCGGTGCCGTCGAAGCGCCGCAGGGCGAAATCGTCTTTGGGAAAGTGGGCCGGCACCCAGTCCACGATCACGCCGATGCCGTGCTGGTGGCAGTAGTCGACGAACCAGCGGAAGTCGTCCGGGTCGCCATAGCGGCTGGTGGGGGCGTAGTAGCCGGTCACCTGGTAGCCCCACGAGCCGTCGAAGGGGAACTCCGCCAGCGGCAGCGGCTCGATGTAGTTGAAGCCGAAGCGCTTGACGTGCTCGACCAGCCGCGGCGCCATGGCGCGGTAGCTCAGCGGGCGGCCATCGTCGTCCCACATCCACGAGCCGAGGTGTACTTCGTAGATCAGCAGCGGCTGGCGGGTGTGGTCGGTCTTGGCGCGGCGCTCGAGCCACTGCTGGTCGTGCCACTGGTGGCGCGATGCGAACACGCGCGAGGCCGTGCCCGGCGGCCGTTCGGCCCAGAAGGCCAGCGGATCGGCCTTGAGGCGGATTTCGCCCGAACGGGTCTTTATCTCGTATTTGTAGAGCTGGCCGGGCTGCAACCCCGGGATGAACAGCTCGAAGACGCCCGAGGTGCCGATGCGGCGCATGGGGTGGCAGCGGCCGTCCCACCTGCAGAACTCGCCGACTACGCTGGCGCGGACGGCGTTGGGCGCCCAGACGGCGAACGCGACGCCCTTGACGCCATCAATCTCGCGCACGTGCGCGCCGAGGCACTCCCAGAGCCGCCAGTGGCGACCCTCGTTGAACAGGTAAATGTCCACATCGCCCAGCGTCGGCAGAAAACGGTAGGGGTCGTCCTGTTGCCAACTGTGACCGTCGGCGGCCGTGAACGCCAGGCGGTAGACGTAGGGCGGCTCGAAGCCCGGCACGAACACCGCGAACAGGCCCTTCTCCAACCGGCGCATGGGCAGCGCCCGGCCGCCGGGCAGCAGCACCTGGGCCTTGACGGCGTCGGGGTGATAGGCGCGCACGACCGCGCCGCTGCGGCCGCCCTGGCGCCGGGGGTGGGCGCCCAGCAGGCGGTGGGGTTCGTCGAGATCGCCGGCCAGCAGCGCCGCGATGTCGGCCTGCAGGCGGGTGGGTGGGCGCCTGGTGCCGGTCCGGCCGGCGGGCCGCTGTGGGTCTGGCTCAGGCTTCATGGTAGTCGAGCAGTATGAGCGAATGGCCGGGGATGACAACCTTGCCGGGGCCGACATAGCAGGGCTGGCGGGGATTGGCGGTCTGGACGACCTCGCGCCACAGTCCCGGCGTGCCCAGATCAGGCAGACGGAAATCGCGCTGCTCGTCGCCGCTGTTGACGATCAGCAGCAGCGTGCGACCGGTGATCAGCCGACCGCGTTCGTCGACCTCGTCGGTGGCCTTGCCGTCGATCATCATGCCCAGGAGCTTGCGGCTCGAATCGCGCCAATCGTCGATGGTCATCTCGTGGCCGTCTTCGCGCAGCCAGGTGAGGTCCTTGCGGCCGTCTTCTTCGTCGATCGGCGTGCCGCGGAAGAACGAGCGCCGCCGCAGGACGGGGTTCTCGCGGCGGATGGCGAAGACGCGCCGGGCGAAATCGAGCAGTTGGCGCTGGCGGTCGGTGAGGTTCCAGTCGAGCCAACTGATCTCGTTGTCCTGGCAGTAGGCGTTGTTGTTGCCGCGCTGGGTGCGGCCGATCTCGTCGCCGGCGGTGATCATCGGCACGCCCTGGGAGAACGCCAGCGTGGCCAGGAAGTTGCGTTTCATGCGTTCGCGGATGGCGATGATCTCGGGGTCGTCGGTTTCGCCCTCGACGCCCCAGTTGCGGCTGAGGTTGTCGTTGTGGCCGTCGCGGTTGTCTTCGCCGTTGGCCTCGTTGTGCTTGTGTTCGTAGGTGACCAGATCGTGCAGCGTGAAGCCGTCGTGGCAGGTGACGAAGTTGATGCTGCCGGTGGTGTGTCGGCGATAGCGGCCGTAGACGTCGCTGCTGCCCGAGAGGCGATAGGCCAGCTCGGCCACCTGGCCGTCGTCGCCGCGCCAGAAGCGCCGCACGGTATCGCGGTACTTGCCGTTCCACTCGGCCCAGCCGCGCGGGAACTGGCCGATCTGGTAGCCGCCCTCGCCCAGGTCCCACGGCTCGGCGATCAGCTTGACCTGGGCCATCACCGGGTCCTGCTGGATGATCGCGAAAAAGCGTCCCAGCCGGTCCACCTCGTGCAGCTCGCGGGCCAGCACGGGGGCCAGGTCGAACCGGAACCCGTCGACGTGCATCTCCTGCACCCAGTAGCGCAGCGAATCCATGATGAGCTGGATCGTGCGGCGGTGGAGCATGTTCAGGCTGTTGCCGCAGCCGGTGAAGTCCATGTAGTAGCGCGGCTGGTCGGGATCGAGGCGGTAGTAGGAGGCGTTGTCGATGCCGCGCAGACTCAAGGTGGGCCCCAGGTGGTTGCCTTCGCCGGTATGGTTGTAGACCACGTCGAGAATGACCTCGATGCCGGCGGTGTGCAGGCGCTTGACCATGGTCTTGAACTCGGCCACGTGGTCGCCGCGGTCCGAGCAGCCGTAGCGCGTGTCCGGGGCGAAAAAGCCGATCGAGTGGTAGCCCCAGTAGTTGGTCAGGCCCTTCTCGATCAGGTGGCGTTCGACGATGAACTGGTGCACGGGCATCAGCTCGACGGCGGTCACGCCCAGCGACTTGAGGTGGTCGATGATGGCGTCCGAGGCGATGCCCAGGTAGGTGCCGCGCAGCTCCTCGGGCACGTCGGGATGCTGGATCGTCAGCCCCTTGACGTGGCACTCGTAGATCACGGTGCGCGACCAGGGCGTGCGCGGGTGGCGGTCGTCGCCCCAGGCGAACGATGAGTCGACCACTATCGACTTGGGGACGTAAGGGGCGCTGTCGCGCGGGTCCCACTCGAGGTCTTCCTTGGGGCTGCCGACGCGATAGCCGAAGATGGCGTCGTTCCACTCCACGGGGCCGCTGATGGCCTTGGCGTAGGGGTCGATCAGCAGCTTGGCGGGGTTGAAGCGATGTCCCTGCTCGGGGGCATAAGGCCCGTGAACGCGATAACCGTAATACTGGCCGGGCCTTACGTCGGGCAGGTAGACGTGCCAGACGCCGTGGGTGCGCTCCCGGACCGGGATGACGTAGGATTCCTTCTCGCCCAGCGGCTTGTCGAACAGGCACAGCTCGACGCCGGTCGCGTTCTCGGAAAACAGCGCGAAGTTGACGCCTTCGCCGTCCCAGGTGGCGCCTAAGGGATAAGGTTGGCCTGGCCAGACCCGCATTCAGAGAGCCTCTCGTACGCTGGTTCCAACAGGCTTATCGGCGCCATGCCGCGTCCGACTGAGCCACACCCTGCGCCGGGCGAAGCCTGACCGGTCACCGGCGACCCGGGCAGAATGTATTGCTAATCGAGTGCCCCGTCTTTGGCAACCGCGCCGCCGGCCGGCGCGCACCGCCGGCGTCGCCGGACGCGGCAGACTCCATGAATGTTCGGCCGGGGATCAGAGCGGCAGGGCGGAAATGATCTGGGAAGCCTTGGCCTGCCAGGAGTGGCCCGCGACGGCGGCCCGCGCCTGCTCGACATGGTCGGGCCTGATTTCGGCCAGGGCAGCTCGAATCGCCGCCGCGAATGACGGCGCGTCGGTCGCCGTGCGAATCAGCCCGTCGTAGCGGGCCAGCTCGGGGAAGGGGGTCGAGACCACGGGTTTGCCCAGGGCCAGGTATTCCTTGAGCTTGATGGGGTTGCAGGCCGCAATCCACTCGTTGCGGTTCCAGGGCATGATGCACACGTCGAAGCACTTGCCATAGTGCGGTATCTGCTCGAAGGGCCGCTGGCTGATCAGGTGCACGTGGGGGTGCCGGGCCAGCGGGCCGATATCGAGCGAGGCGTTGCCCACGAAGACGAACGTCAGCTCGGGACACAGCTCGACCACCCGTGCCGCCAGCTCGATATCGAACGTGTGGGCGTCGATGCCGCCGAAGAAACCAACGATCGGCCGCGGCAGGTCGGCCAGTTCCGGCGGCACCCGGGGGTCGCGCCAGGCCGTTGCGAAGCACTCCAGATCGACGCCGTGCTCGACATAGATGGCCTTGCGGCAGGTGTGGCGCTCCTGCTCGTACAGGGCGCTGCTGGAGTAGAACGTCAGGTCGGCGGCGGCCTTGAGTCGGCGGTCGTATCGGCTGATCTGTCGGCGGTCGACGCCGGGATATTCCTCGTAGCGGTCGGTCCGCTGATATACCAGGGCGCTGCGCGGCAGCGACAGCGCGGTGTCGCAGGCCGCCGGGCAGTTCACCCAGACTATCGGCCGGCGCAGGCCGAGGCGCGCCATGACCAGTCGCGTCTGGGCAAGCAGCGCTCGCTGGTTGAGCCAGCGGGCGCCCGGCAGGTGGTGCACCGGGGCGGTCAGCGGCGAATAGACGTGGAAGTTCTCGTCGGCCCGGACCACGCCGCGGGCCATGCTGCGCAGCTTGCGGCGAACACGCCTTATGAACATGGCCCCCTCGCGCACGTTGGGCTTGCGCATGACCACCGAGTTGACGTAGAGCACGGTGGTATGCCGGGCGCAGCAGCGCATGAGCTGCATGTCGCAGTGGCCGCGGTTGTGGTACCACCAGTCTTCGCCACCGAAGCAGACGACGCCCAGCGGCGCGAGTTTGTGCAGCTCGTCGTTCATGGGATCGCTGAAGGGATTAAGGGACTGAGGGATTCAGGGATCAAGACGCCAGGGCACGAGGGCACCGGATCACTCAGCCCATGTCCTGGCCGGAGGCGAAAAAGTCGCGCAACGCGGCGATCAGGCGCTCGTCGGCGTGGGGGGCGATCGGCTCGCCGGCGGTCAGTGAATCTAGTCGGTCGAGCGCCGCCGCCAGCTCGTCTTCGTTCATGGCCACCGCGACGCGGCCCAGCTCGGCGAACCGCCGCGCGGTGGCCACCTGGTGGTCGTTGCGCGTTTCGCGCAGGTCGCCGCGCCGCGGCATCACCAGGATCGGCTTGCCCAGCGTCAGGGCGGTGAGGATCGACCCCATGCCGGCGTGGGCCACGATGACCCGCGCGGCGGCGGCCCTGGCCCGGAACTCCGGCGGGTCGAGGAAGCGGGCCCAGGCGGCGTGCTGCGGGCGGTAGCGGCTCGGCCCGATCTGGGCGAAGACGTCGGACCGGCGGCGCTGCCCGGCCCACGCATCCACGGCCCGCACCAGCCGGTCGAAGGCCATTTGTGCTCCGACGGTTACGAAGATCACAGCACGGCTCCCAGGTAGCGCGGTCCGTCGGGGGTGGCCAGGTGCGGCCACTGGGTCAGCCACAGGTCGGCGTGCGGCCGGACGCGCTGGCCGGCCAGCGAAAGCTGCTCGATGTTGGCGATGCTGTCGAGCCAGACCGTGCGAGCGCCCAGCAGCTTCCCGAAGCGCAGCGCGAAATACCCCGGTGCCGCACCGGTCGAGATCACCACGTGCGGCCGCACGCGCAACACCAGCAGGAGCACCTCGGCGGCCATCTTGAGCAGGCGCAGCTTGTTCCAGCGCGTGGCGTCGGTGACGGTGTGAAACTCATGGCCCTCGACGTCCAGCCGATAGGCCGGGTCCACGCTGACGAAGATCACGCGCTGGCCCTCGAAGGCCGGCAGCAGGCGCAACAGTTGCACCCAGTGTCCGCCGCCGGAAGCGACGGCCAGGATGCGCCGCGGTCTACGTTTGGGCGCGGGCGGGTTCATGGTCTTGCGGCTGGTCGGTCCATTCGGCCCGGCGTTGCCAGACCTCGCGGTAGGTAGCGGCCCGCTGGCCGGCCTGTCGGCGTCCGAGCCGCGCGGCCAGGCGGTAGAGCACCAGGCGTTGCAGAACGCCCAGCTCCTGCATGGTGTGGCCGAATCCGATCCAGAAGCGCGGCCAGTGCCGGTTTATCAACCGCCGCCGGGCGGCCAGCAGTTTGACCAGCTTGCCGGCGTGTGAGCTTTCGGATCGGCCGCCATAGTGGATGATCTGCGCCTCGGGGCAGATCAGCGGGCGGGCGCCCAGCTTCCGGGCGCGCAGGCACAGGTCGGCTTCTTCGCCGTACATGAAAAACTCGGAGTCGAAGCCGCCGAGCTGCTGCCACAGGCTGCGGCGGATCAGAAAGAAGCAGCCACTGACGATGTCGACCGCGCGGACACTGTCACGCTGCCAGTTGCCGTAGCTTTCCGGGTTGAACATCCGGCTGAAGCACAGCAGCCGCGACAGGCCGACGGCGTGGCAATACTCGCTCCACGGCGACGAGCGCGCCCAGCACGACGAGGGGTTGAGTGTGCCATCCTCGAAGAGCGTGCGGCCGCCGTAGATGCCTGCTTCGGGATGCTGGCGGGCGAAGCGCACCAGGCGGTCGATGGCCTTGTCGAGCACGACCGTGTCGCTGTTGAGCAACAGCAGAAAATCGCCGCGGGCCTCTCTGGCCGCCAGGTTGTTGGCCCGGGCGAAACCCAGGTTCTCCGATTCGGCCAGCAGCCGGACGTCGGGAAAGTGCTCGGCGATGGCCTGGGCCGAGCCGTCGGCGCTGGCGTTGTCGACCACGATCAGCTCGAAGCTGACCTCGCGCGTCTCGTGGTAGACCGACTGGAGACACTCGAGCGTCAGCTCGCGCGTGTTGTAGCTGACCACGATGATCGATACATCCGGAGCACCGCGGCGGGCTGCGTCGGCGGTCATGGTTGTGCTCTGACCTCGCTCAGCGTGCCAGGGCGCCGGCCGCCAGGGATCCGCTGCGCTGCGGCCACGGCGCCGCCGCCTGCTGACGCAGCGGCGCGGCGCCGGCGATCACGGCCAGGGTAAGGTACCACAAGAGCTTGATCTGCCCGAAGTACGAAACCGCGACAAACGCCGCGCAGTGCAGCAGCAGGGACACTCCCAGCGCCCAGATCAGGGCGATGTGGGCCGGCTGGCGCAGCAGCCGCAGCCGCCGCGATATGCCGCGGAAGGCCAGGGCGATGGTGACGACGAACAGGGCCAGCGTCAGCACGCCGCCGCGCACGCCCTCGAGCACGTACTGGTTGGTGACGTCGATCAGTCCCCAGCCCCAGTGCTCGGTGGTGCGGGTGCCGAACAGGGCCCATTCGGGGAAGCGGCGGATGGCCTGGTCGACCAGGTGGTAGCGGTGCCAGCCGGTCGAGCCGCCGATGACGTTGATCCTGGCCAGCAGGTGCCAGACCGGCTTTTTCATGACCATGTGCAAAGCGACCAGCAGGCCGACCACCGACCAGCGGATCAGGCGCAGTCGGTCGCGCAGCAGGTACATTCCGCCGCCCAGCAGCCCCAGGGCGACCATCATGAGCGGGGTACTCGACGACGTGAGTACCACGATCAGGCCGGCGCAGAGCAATCCCAGCACGGCCGTCGCGCGGTCGCTGCGGTTCCACCACAACGCCGCGAACCAGGGCATCAGGGCCGCAAAGAAGCAGCCGGCCATGATGGGGTGCGGAAAGGCCCCCTGGCAGCGCAGCCGGCCGCGGCGGATCATGGTTTCGGCCGGCACGCCGCCGAAGATCGAGAAGACATTGTGGCGGGTGGCGGATTCGTACAGGAAGGCCGCCGCCACGGGCACCGTGACGTACGCGAACGCCAGGATCACGCGACGCAGATCGCCCCAGTCGCGGACCCAGCAGCGCAGCAGAAAATACAGCCCCACGGCGTCGAAGGCCACGCCCAGGCGGTTGAGCAGTGCCCCCAGCGAACCGTAGAGGATCGTGTAGGCCAGCGTGCCAGAGGCGGCCCAGGCGATCAGGGCGTAGTCCATCGGCTTGAGCGGCAACCCGCGGTACTCACCTCGCAGCAGAAGCCGCAGGTAGCCGAACAGCACCAGCACGCGCAGCAGGTCGAAATCCAGCGACGCGACCACGATGCGCTGCCCCGGAGCCACAAAACAGGCCATCAGGATCAGTGGCAGCACGGCATGCCGGCGCGGCACCACCAGCAGCGCCAGCCCCAGCACCACCACGGCCAGCACCCCGAGCGGATGCAGCGTTGTCTGATTGGCGTAGTCGAGGTTCATTGCGGGGGGATCAGGGAATAAGGGATCAAGGGATTAAGGGACAAAGGCACTGGGGCAAAAGGGACTAAGGGACGTAGGGACGAAGGGACGCAGGGTTGTATTCGCTCGGCACTGCGGCTGGGATGAATGCAAAACGACAAGTGCAAAGTGCAAAATGAGTGCAATGCAACCGTCGCTCCGGCTATTACATGGC
>CAZRSM010000294.1:0-8981 GCA_964602755.1 uncultured Planctomycetales bacterium | reverse complement strand
CCGACAATGCGGCAGCGTCGGCGTCCAGATGCGCCAACAGCAGGCGCTTGGCCGAGCAGGTCTGCAAGGCCGCCTCGAATCCCTCGCCGCTGCGAATGATCGGCAGCCACAGTCGCCGGCTCTGCTTGGCGGCCTCGATCGCCGTGCGTTGCAGCTTCTCGGCGTGCCGCGGCTCGGCCCGCACCACCGAGCGCTCGAAGTTGACGATCTCGATCGCGCTGACCCCGAGCTCGGTGAGCTTCTCGACCATCCAGCCCAGACGCGGCCCCTTGGCGGCCGCCACCAGTAACGTCAGCCGGCGTCGCGGGGCCGGCTCGTCGCTCACTTGTGCAACCTCGAAGGCCGCCAGCCGCGTCCGCACGCGCCCGTCCATCGGCAGCAGGTGAGCGCGTGCCGCGCGTCCCCGGCCGTCGAACAGCGTCGCGGCATCGCCCGGCCGCAACCGCAGACTGCGCAGCGCGTGGCGCGACTCGTGCTCCTCGAGCACCACGCGGCCGGCCGACAGGTTCGGACAGTAAAAGCGCGGCAGCTCGGACATGATTTGCTATCCCACCCGGCCAGGATCAGCCCGCAGCCGCCACCTTCCTGGCCGCTGCCGGCAAGACCTCGAGCAGCCGTTCGATCTCGGCCGCCGTCGTGTCGCGTCCCAGCGAGACCCGCAACTGCCCCTGGGCCAGCTCCGGCTCGATCCCCATGGCGCTCAGCACGTGCGACGGCTCAGCGGCACCGCTGGAACACGCCGACCCGCTGGAGACACAGATCCCCGCTTCGCTCAGCAGCAGCATGATCGCCTGGGCCGTGCAGCCCGGCACACACAGGCACGACGTGTTGGGCACGCGCGGCGCGCCGGCCGCCACGATGAACACGTCGGGCAGACGCTCGCGAATCTCGCGTTCGAAACGGTCGCGCAGCTCACGCTCATGCTCGAGCACCGAACCGGGCGTCTCGGCTGCCAGCCGGCAGGCCTCGCCCAGGCCCACGATCCCGGCCACGTTGTGCGTGCCGCCGCGCCGCCCGTTCTCGTGTGAACCGCCCACGATCAGCGGCCGAAACGGCGTGCCCGAGCGGATGTAGAGCGCCCCGCTGCCCTTGGGACCGTAGAACTTGTGCGCGCTGAGGCTCAGCAGGTCGATCCCCAGCTTCTCGACGTTGACCTCCATCTTGCCGATCGCGTTGACCGCGTCGGTATGCACCGGCACGCCGCGCTCGTGGGCGATCCGGCGGATTTCCTCCAGCGGATAGACCACGCCGGTCTCGTTGTTGACCAGCATGACCGAGACCATCAGCGTATCGTCGCACAGCGCGGCGCGCAGCTCATCCAGATCGAGCCGGCCGTCGCGATCGACGCTCAGCCGCGTGACGCGATAGCCCTCGCGCTCCAGCAGCTCGGCCGGCGCCAGCACCGCCCGGTGTTCGACGGAGGAGACGATCACGTGCTTCCTGTTGGGTCGCGCCGCGGCCAGCCCGCGCAGGGCGGCATTGTCCGACTCGGTGCCGCCGCTGGTGAAGACGATCTCTCCGGGCCGGGCGCCGATCAGCCCGGCGACCTGCTCGCGGGCCTGCTCGATCCGCGCCAGCACCTGCGAACCGAAGTGGTGAACGCTCGAGGGGTTGCCGTAAAGATCGGTCAGGTACGGCATCATCGCCTCGAGCACGCGCGGATCGATGCGCGTGGTGGCGTTGTTGTCCAGATACGTGACTTCGCTCATGCCGCGTTTCCCCACGCCGGTTGGTCGCGCACTTTATCGTGAAACGTGCATCATAACGCTTCGGCGCGGACGTGCGAAACGGCGGGCTTGCGGCGCACGCAGCGGGGCCAGCCGTCCCCGACCGGCCCCGCAAGACGAAATCGCGTCTCCCCCCAAAGCTGACGCGCCCCCCGCAACTCAGCGTTTCCGATGCCCGACCAACGCCCCGCCGAGCGCCAACAGCACGAGGCTGGCCGGCTCGGGCACCGGGATCTGCGAGAACTCGTGCCTCACAATGTCGATCCGCGCCAGGTCCGGCTCGCCCGATTCGGGCGCCACGAGCGTGATCACCTGCGTCACCCGCAGGCTGGGCACGGCGCGCGCGAACCCGGTGTCGACCTCGAGCGGCAACCCGTCGCTGGCGTCCACCGTCCCGTCGTAGCCGTCGAGCGGGCCGGGCTGCGTCAGGTCTTCGATGGTCTCGCTGATGCCGATCTGTCCGCTTCCCAGCAGGTCGCCGGTGATCCGCAGGCAGCGTCCGTCCAGCAGCATGTCGCGGTCGGCGATCACGGTAAACTGAATGGTGATCTGGCCTTGGCGCAACGCGGCCGGTGGATCGCCCACCAGCGCGTCGCCGAAGCGAAACCAGATCGAGTCCACGTAGGGCTCATTGTCCATCGAGAAGATTGCGTAATCCTGGAAATCGCCGGTCACGGAAACGTCGGTGAAAATGACATCGCCCGGCGAAGAGGGGACCAATACGATACTCAAGAGCGCAAAGAGGAGCGTGCTGCGGCTCATCGGTTTTCCTCCGAGAGACCAGTTCCAGCAGCCCGCCTCCTCCGAACGGGCCGGTATCGTGTGCGACCCCTGCCGGTCGATGCTAGGTATGGCGAGGACGCGTTTTCCATCGACAGGCGTTTTTTTGCCAGACAATAGGTGGAATTGGGTAGGCCCGGCCCGGGCGTCCCGCGGCCGGCCCCGCACGCGGGGGGGCATCGGCCAGCCGCGTGGGCGGGATTGAAGACCATGAGCAAATCGCGCAACGACCGACCATCACGGACAGTGGAGCCGCAAGACCTGCGCCGACGCCTGTCCTTCAGCGACGCGCAACTGCTGGCCGAGTGCCAGGTGCACCGCCATCGCTCTGGTGGTCCCGGCGGCCAGCAGCGCAACAAGGTCGCTTCGGCGATCCGGCTGCAGCACCGCCCCAGCGGCCTGGTGGCCGGCGCACACGAAAGCCGGCTCCAGCAGGAGAATCTGCGCCGCGCGTTGCGCAGGCTGCGTATCGCGATCGCCCTGGCGGCCCGCGTGCCGCTGCCGGGCGATTTCGCCTGGCCGCCGACCGTTCAGCCTCAGGAAGGTCGCTTGCGAATACGTGAAGGTAATGCGGGATTCCCCGAGGCGGCCGCCCTCGTTCTCGACGCGGTGGCAGCAGCAGAAGGCCGTCTGGCAGACGCCGCCGCGCTCTTAGGCCTTACCACATCAGGGCTGACGCGCTTCCTCAAAGAGCACCCCGCACTGTGGCGCGAAGTGTGTCGTATGCGACAGCAGTGGGGCTTGGGCAAGTTGCGGTGAACCTCGACCGGCAAGCCGCCACTGTGCACCGTCGGCCCAGTCGCCGGCGCGGGGGCGCCAGGCGTCTGGAGGAGGGGGGCTTTCATCAGGCCGAGCCGAGCGATCTGGGATATGTCGAAAAAAAAGTTGACATCGCGGCGCGCCGGGGCCTACGATCAAATGCAGTGTGGGTCGCGCGGCGTGTTCGCGCGTGTCGTTGGCGTTCATTTCGCCTTGCTGGGCAACAGCCCGACATAGCCGTGGAAGCGTAGATCAGACGTTGGCACCGCCTGGGCGTGGCCCTGTGCGCTTGGAACCAAGCGCGCCAGTGGCCCGTCGCGAGGGCCGCCAGGCGCTGACGCGCGTCCCGTATGGGCTGGTCCAGGAGGAGGAGGTAGCAATACGTATGCACGAGACCAGTGACGGTTGCTGCAGCGGGTGTCAAAGCGGCCCCGCCGGCAGCCCCGACGCGCAGGTCGCACTCAGCACGTGTCGGCCGGGCCGGCCGACATGCGAGGGGGGTCCAGTTGTAGAGCCACGTCACCGCGGAGCGACAACGCGCCGCGGTTTTTTCATGTTCACGTCTTGGTGTCTCCCAGCCAAAGGACACGGCAGGACACACGACACAACTTGGAGAAGGAGGTGTCACAGATGATCAGAAACAAGAGCTTGTTTGTGGTGGGGGCCTTGGTGGCGTGTACCAGCGTACTGCTGGCAGCCAGCAAGCCCAAGCCGCAACCGGCCACCGACCACTCCCGGCTTGCCAGCCCTGCGGTGCAGGCCAGACTCGCTGTTGACCAGAGCACGACGGCCAACCGCCGCCATGCCGACGTCAGTGGGCCGCGCGTGGGCGGCGACACCTGCGCAAACGCCACGGTGATCACGGCCCTGCCCTACAGCGACACCGGCGAAACCTGCAGTTTCGTCGACGACTACGACGAGGTCTGTCCCTACAGCGGATCGACCTCGCCCGACGTGGTGTACGAGTACACCCCGGCGGCCGACATCGTGGTCGACATCTCGCTGTGCAACGACGGGACCGATTACGACACCAAACTCTACGTCTACGAGGGCGGCTGTCCCGGTACGGTCGTCGGCTGCAACGACGACGCGTGTTCGACGCCGCAGTTCCCCTCGGCCTATGTCTCCGAGATCACCGGGCTGCAGCTCTACGCCGGCGTGACCTACTACATCGTGGTCGACGGCTACGGCGACAGTTGCGGCAACTACGCCTTGACGGTGGCCGAGGGCACCCCGCCGCCGCCCGGTCCGCAGTGCCAGCCCGACGCGCTGTTCGGGCAGGACGCCACGGCTCCCGACGGCGCCTGGACCGCCGGCACCAGCGAGGTGAACGTCAACGGCAACAACTACCTCCGCTACGAGGATTTCTCGGGCGTCACCGGCCAGATCTGCGACATCCACTGGTGGGGCCTGAGCCTGGTGAACTTCGGCAGCTGGGTGGAGTGCACCGACAGCAACCCGCAGTTCGAGATCAAGTTCTACCAGGACAACGGCGGCCAGCCCGGCGCCGAGGTATGCGCGTACATCGTCACCCCGGTGATCACCGACACCGGGCTGAGCTACGCCGGCTACCCGCTGCTGAGCTTCGACGTGCCGGCCCTGACCCCCTGCTGCACGCTGGCCAGCGGCTGGGTGTCGATCCAGGGCCTGGGCGATGCCGACTGCTGGTTCCTGTGGATGAGCAGCGGCGAGACCGGCATGGGCTTCTCGTACTTCTATGACGGGGTGAGCCTGCAGGCCCAGGACTTCGACCTGAGCCTGTGCCTGACCGGCCAGTACGTGCCGACCTTCGGCGCCTGCTGCGACGACTCCACCGGCGTCTGCCAGGAGAACGTCGAGCTGATCGATTGCATGGGGCCCACGCAGCGCTTCATCGAGAACGGCACCTGCGCCGACTTCAACCCGCCCTGCGGGCAGCTCCCGGGGGCCTGCTGCTTCGACGACGGCAGCTGCCAGCAGCTCTCCGAGGCCGACTGCCTCTCGCTGGGCGGCACCTGGCTCGGCGCCAACACCGACTGCAGCGAATGTCCGGTCAACTGTCCGCCGGGCTACACGCAGGAGCAGGAGCCCTGCGGCGACGACACCAACGGCGGCTGCAACATGGCCAGCCCGACCTTCGAGCCGGTGAGCTGCGGCACGCAACTGTGCGGTACCGCCTGGTTCGACGGCTCGACCCGCGATACCGACTGGTACGAGATCGTGGTGACCGAGGAGACCGAGATCACCATGACCGTGACCACCGACTTCGCGGGCGTCTTCGGCTTCATCGAGCAGTACGCCCCGGGCGTGCCGGGCTGCGACAACATCACCGGCTACATCAACCCCTACGCCGTGACCACGCCGGGCGTGCCGTCCACGCTCAGTCTGTGCGTTGGCCCCGGCACCTACTACCTGTTCGTGGCCACGACGTTCGACACCCCGGTCGACTGCCCGGCGCTGTACCTGATGGACATCACGTGCCAGCCGTGCACGCTGCCGCGCGGTGCCTGCTGCCTGAGCGACGGCACCTGCGTGGACAACACGCTGGAGTCCGAGTGCGCCCAGATGGGCGGCATCATCTGGTACGACGGCGTGGCTTGCAGCTCCGATCCGTGTCCGACCCTCCCGGACAACGACGACTGCATCAACGCCACGCCGATCGGCGAGGTGGTCGACCTGGCGTTCGATACCACCTTCGCCACCTATGACGGTCCCGGCCAGTGCGTCTTCAGCGGCGGCAACATCTGGTACTGCTACACCGCCACCTGCACCGGCTACGCGACCATCAGCCTCTGCGGCAGCAGTTTCGACACCAAGCTCGCCGTGTACGACGGCTGCTCGTGCGACACGTTCACCATGATCGACTGCAACGACGATTCGTGCGGCCTGCAGTCCGAGCTGACCATCCCGGTCGTGGCGGGCAACACCTACCTGATCGAGATCGGCGGCTTCGCGGGCGACGTCGGCCCCGGCGTGCTCAACATCACCTGCGGACAGGGACCGACCGGTGCCTGCTGCGTGGGCGCCGACTGCATCGGTGACCTGACCGAGGCCGAATGTGCCGCCGCCGGCGGCGTGTGGTACTCGACCGAGACCTGCGCCACCTTCCAGTGCCCGATCCCGCCCGAGAACGACCTGTGCGCCAACGCCATCTGCGTCGAGGACGGCGTCTCGGTCACCGGGAACAACGGCCTGGCCACCGGCAGCGACATCAGCTCGTGCGGCTACAACGACTTCGCCGACGTGTGGTACACCTACACGCCCACCGTCGACGGCGACGTGACGGTCAGCCTGTGCGGCAGCGCGTTCGACACCACGCTGGCGATCTACGACGCCTGCGACGGGACCGAACTGGCCTGCAACGACGACTCCTGCGGGCTGCAGTCCGAGATCATCATGCCGATGACCGCCGGCACCACCTACTACATCCGGGTGGCCGGCTACAACGGCGCCACGGGCGACTTCACGCTGCTGGTCACCGGCGGCCAGGGCACCTGTGGTTGCGGTGACCTCGACGGCGACGGCGACGTCGACATCGACGACTACTGGGCCTTCGTCGACGCCTTCGGCACCTGCGTCGGCGATCCCAAGTACAACCCGGCTGCCGACCTCGACGGCGACGGTTGCATCACCCTGGTCGACTACCAGGCCTGGGTGGAGTGCTATCGCGCCGCCAACCCCGGCCCCTCGCTGCTGCCCAACCCGGCGCTGCATGGGGTCGACCGGGCCGGCAACCAGGGGCAGAAGGGTGCCATGCGACGTCCGTAAGGTAATCTGGTGAGGTGGTGCGGTGTCCGGCCGGAACCGGCCGGACGCCGCCCCCCGCCTCGCGAGAACGGCGTTCGTTCTCGCGACGTTTGGTGAGGGAGTTTCTCCGAGCAATCATCGAGCACGACGAGCCCGTTTCGCGTGCAGGAGGAGCAAGAATGAGAAAAACCAGCGTACTTCTGGCCGTTGCCGCTGCGTGTTGGCTGGTGGCCGGCGCATCGGCGACCATCGTGGTCGACCTCGATCCGTTCAACGCCGTGATCCCCAGTCCCGGCCAGACGGTGATGATCGACATCTGGGCCGACATCCCCCAGGCCGAGGCCATCGTGGGGTGGGGCATGGATGCCGACACGTTCGACTGGAACATCGCCAACATCGTCGGCGTGACCGTCAACACCGCGTTGTTCGACCCGGTGGCCACCCCCGACGGTGACGGCCTGGGCGGTCTCGTGCCCCCCGGCGGCTCGGTATGGGGCAGCCACGTCGTCCTGGCCACGCTCGAGGTCATGGGCAACAACGTGGGCACCACCGACCTGTTCATGTGGGACGACAACCCCAGTGACCTGACCGAGGGCTTCGCCATCGACCCGGCCCTTGGCGGTGGTTTCGCCGCCGTCAGCTACCTCTCGGGCACGGTCACCGTCCTGCCCGAGCCGGCCTCGCTCGGCCTGCTGGCAGTGGTCGGCCTCCTGGCCGCTCGTCGCCGCTAGTCGGCACGACGGCGACCAGCAACCCGTCTCCAATCCGCGACCGGCCCCGCGCCGGTCGCGTCTTTTATAGGACCGCTCACATCTGCTCCACCCGCCGTTCCCACGCCGCCTGCGCCTCGGCCAGCTCGCTCTTGAGCTGCTCGAACCGGGCCCGTAACTCGGTCACGCGCTGCCCGTCGCGGTAGACGCTCGCGTCGGCGAAGGTCTTTTCCAGCTCCGCCAACCGCTCTTCAGTCTGGATGATGAAGGTCTCCAGCTCGTCGAGCTTCATACGCTCGAAACGCGATGTCGGTCGCCGCTCGGCGGCGGCCTTGCCCTTGTCCGCTCGGCCGCGTCGCCGCGGCTGGCGGGCCGCCTCGGCCTGCTGCGCCCGGCGAGCCTCTTCTTCGAGCGACGCCACGTAATCCGAATAGTTGCCCATCACCAGCCGGTGGCCCTCGGGGCGCAGCACCAGCAGCCGCTGGCAGATGCGGTCCAGAAAGTAGCGATCGTGACTGACCGCCACGATCGTGCCGGGGTAATCGACCAGGGCGGCCTCGAGCGCTTCGCGGGCCGGGATGTCGAGATGGTTGGTCGGCTCGTCGAGAATCAACACCGCCGGCGCCGCCAGCACCAGCCGGGCCAGTCGCAGCCGCGACTGCTCGCCGCCCGAGAGCTTTTCGGCCGGCTTGAACACGTCGTCGCCGACGAACAGGAACGCCGCCAGAAAGTTGCGGGCCTGCTGCTCGCTCAGGCGCGGGGCGGCGGCGCGAACATGCGCCAGCACCGAACCGCCCGGCTCCAACTCCTCGGGCTGCTGGGCGTAGTAGCCCACGCTGACATGCGGATCGAGCCGCGCGCTGCCGGCGTCGGGTGCCAGCTCGCCCAGCAGGATGCGCAACAGGGTGGTCTTGCCGGTGCCGTTGGGACCGGTGATGCCCAGGCGCTGCCCGCCGACGACCTGCAGGTCAAGGTCCGCGAACAGCCGCTTGTCGCCGTAGGACTTGGCCAACCCCTGCAGCTCGGCGACCACGTGGCCGATCCTGCAGCGCGCCGCGCGCTGCTCGTCGTCGCTGCCGAACGAGATGCTCAGCGCCCGGCGCCGGGCCGGCGGCGGCTCGAGCCGAAACTCGCCGGCGGCGATGCGGCGCTCAAGCCGCTTGCGGCGGCCCTGGGCCTCGCGCGTGCGCTGGCCGGCCAGATGCCGCGCGATGAACCGCTGCTCTTTTTCGACGTACTGCCGGTCGCGTTCGTAACGGCGTTGTTCGGTCAACTCGCG
>CAZRSM010000293.1:0-4060 GCA_964602755.1 uncultured Planctomycetales bacterium | reverse complement strand
TCATCGCCGCGTCGTCAGGCGTGCTGATGCGCACCAGGTCGTCGGCCGAGACGGCCTCGCCGGTGTCCAGCTCGAGGATCACCTCGCCGTCCGAGAGGAAGCGCACCCCGGTGACGATGCCGGCGGTGAGCATCGGCTCGCCGTCCGGCCCGAGGCGCAGCGCCTCTACGAACTTGCCGATCAGGCCGCTGATCCCGCCGACCCGCTGCTGGCGAGAAAGCGCATCGAGCGTATCGGTGAGCCTGGCGTTCTGCTCGATGGTGCGGATCTGCGAGACCTGACTGATCACGTCGGCGGTCTTGGACGGCTCGAAGGGATCCTGGTTCTTCAGCTCGGTCACCAGCAGCTTGAAGAAGTCCTCGCTCTTGAGCGTGTTGACGCCCCGTTGCCCACCGCGGGCTGCTGCCGGGGCCTGGCTTGTCACCTGGCCGACTTGCATGTGCCGCTCCGTGTGTCCGCCTGGCGGCGCTTACGACGCTCCGCGCCGTTTCACGCCATCACGTTCACCAGCGGCTCCGCCGCTGTTACCAGGGATGCTTCGTTCACCTCCGCTGCAAGCTCGGGATCGTCCGGTTCGTTCCACCAGCCGGCGCCCGAATCCGCCTCTGTTCCTCCCCCCCCGCTCCACGACTCGCCGCCTCCCTGCTGGGCCGCCGGCTGGTCGAAGGTCGCCGGCTGCACAGGCGGCCGAATCTCGACCCGTTCGAGCCGGATGCCGGCCACCTCCAGCCCCTCCCGCAGACGGTCCAGTTGTTGCGAGAGCAAGCGGTGTGCCAGGCGCGTACTGGTGTCCACCCGCAACGCCAGGGCCCCGTCGCGCAAGTCCATCTCCAGCCGCAAGCTACCCAGCTCGGGCGGGTCGAGCCGCATCACCGTGTGCGCCCGGCGAGCGGAGATGCTGGCCCGGATGACGCGCACCATTCGCTCGATCTGCTCGTGCTGGCGCGCACTTTCTGCCGGCTGCGGCTGGCCGCCGCGCGCCGTCCGCCGCACGCCCGGCTGCTGCTGGTGCGCTTTCAGAGCCAGAGCCTCGACGGCCGAGCGCTGAGAAGTCACCGCGGCAGCGGCCCGCCCGGCCGGCGCCGCCGCCTTGACCGCCGCCACCGCCGATCCGCCGACCACCCGCGCCGCAGGCGCAGCGTTGGCCGCCCGCGCCACCATCACCGCCGCGACAGCGTGGCTGCCGGCGGTCGAGACGTGGGGCGTCGCCGCCGGCGGTCCGGCCGGCTGGGGCCCGGCCGGCGCAGGCGGCGTGTGAGCCGCCGGCTTGGCGCCGGTCTGAGAGTATTCGCCGCCGGGGACGGTGGGCCGGGGCCGCTCGCCGGCTGCGTCGCTCTGCTGAGCGGTCGGCGGCGCGCCGTGCTGGCCCTCTTCGGCGGGCGCCGGCGACCGCGCGCCCGGCTCGGCCCCGCCGCGCGCCTGGCTGAGCGCCTGGCGGAAACGCAGCCGCGCCTCGGCGAACTGCTCCTGGGCCGTCTCGCGCAGGTGACGGCGCTGAAGACTGCGGCTGCCGACCTCCATGCGCCGTTCCGACTCGCGCAGCAGCCCGGTCGGGCCGGCGGCTACGGCGGTCTGGTCGGCGTCGCACCGCTGCTCGCGGCGCTGCTCGTGCTCCTTGTCGGTCCGCAGCAGCACGCCGTCGAGCGCGGCCAGCAGGGCCCCGGTGTTGCGACCTTCGACGATGACGGCGGTAGAAACGGCGTTGGGAACGACCTGCATGGCATCTCCTCGCGCCGCTGCGGCGCCTCAACTGCTGCCACGTTGCCCGCGGTCTTCCCTGACGCTTGGGATGGGCACTCAGTCAATCACGTCTTTGCCGAGCCGCTCCAACAGCTCGTGCATCACCTTGATTTCCTCAGGCGACTTCATCTGGGCCAGGATTTCGGCCGTGGTGGACTCCGGCAACGCGCTGAGCAACCGCAACGCGTCGGCCGGCGATTTCGCGTAAGACATCAGCACGTGCTGCTTGGCCAGCTTGGGCGGCAGCCTGGCTACCAGCGCCTTCTCGCGCTGGAAACCCTCGTCCACCGCCTGGCCGCGCCGCTCCTGGAGCTCGCGCCGTATGCGGACCTGCTCGGCCTCGAAGCGCTCCTGGGCCAGAACGAGCTGCTGCAATGCCTGGTCCAGCAGCCGCTTCTGGGCCACCCAGTCGCGGTAGGTGCGCTCGCCCAGCACGCGCCGCAACTGGTCGTCGCGGCGCTGTCGGCGGATTTCCTCTTCCGAACGCTTCTTGGACTCCTCGTCCTGCCCCGCGGCGACGGCTTGCCCGTCAGCCGCAGCCTCGTCGGCCGGCTGATCCAGCTCGCCCCGCAAGACCTTGGCAATCAGCTCGACGCGCTCGGGCGTCAGTTGCCCGCGGGCATACAACATGCCCACCAGCGCCCCCAGCGCCAGGATGTGAGCGATCGCCAGGACCGCCACCGCGTTATAGAGCTTGCCGATCACGTCCGTATGAATCTCCGCTCATGCCGCACGGAGCCGGGCAGGTCTGCCGGACGGCCGCCGGTCCCGTATTCTGCGGCAACCGGCTCAACCCGACTCGGCTTCGGCTGCGGCGTACACTTGCAACTGTCGTGCCAGCTCGTCACTGGCGGCCTGCTCGCTGCGGCGCAACTCGCGCCGGTACTCGTCGTAACGCTTCTCGCGCAGCTTCTCGATGATGCGGTGTTGCGTGCGAACCGTGCGCCACTCGCGCAACAGTTGCTCGAGCTGGGCCACCAGCTCGACGCGCTGGGCCTGCCGTTGCGCGATGGTCTGCCGCAGATACGCGATCCAGGCCCGGCGGCGCGTCAGCTCGGCGGGGTGCAGATGACCGCGCTGGCAGCCGCGCAGCTCGGCCTGGCAGCGCTGGATTTCCTGGGCAGTCTGGCGGTTGAGCTGATCGAGCCGCGCAATTTCGGCCTGCTTGGCGCCGACCTTGCGCCGTGCTTCGCGCTCGCGCAGCTCGCGCACCTTCAGAAGGGTCTGGAGTCTGAAGACGAACCGTCTGGCCATCTCTCGCCGTCCCTGGACCACCGGTGGGAGCGTCCGTGCTCCGTGAATCTGATCGGCACTGAGGCCGGTTCGCCTGTCAGCGATGTGCCAAAAAACGCGCCTCTCAGACGCGCCAGCGGCTCTCCCGGCGTCGGCGCTCGAGCCGGCGGGCCTGCCGCTCGTAGCCGGGCCGGCCCATCAGTGCGTAAGTGTAGTCCTTGCCCAACTGCACCGCCGGCTGATCGTAGGGATCGACTCCCAGCAACGCGCCGCAGATCGTCGTGGCGGCTTCCCACAACATGATGAACTGCCCCACCGCATACGCGCTGACGCGCGGGAAGTGAATCGTCAGACACGGCCGCCCGCTGGCGGTCAGCGCGATCTCGGTCGCCCGGCGCTCGGCGTTGAGCAGCGCCCCCAGCGTCGCCCCCTGCAGGTAGCGCAGCGACTCGGGCACGCCGGCGCCGCGCGGGATGCGGACTTCGCGGGCGAACTTCTCGACCGCCAGCATGATGAAGACCTTGTCGTTGGGCCCCTCGCGATACAACTGCACCTGCGAGTGCTGGTCGGTGGCGCCCAGGGCCTTGATCGGCGTCGGACCGACCACCGCGGGTTGGCCGGCGGTGTCGTGCTGCTTGCCCAGGCTCTCGGCCCACAACTGCCGGTACCAGTCGGCCAGGTCCTTGAGCTGGTAGCTGTAGGGGAACATCACGTGCAGCCGCTTGCCCCGCTGGTATAAGGCGTGCAGTAGCAGCGCCAGCATGGCCGCCGGGTTGCGTTTGACTGCCCTTTCGCCGGCCCGCTCGCTCATCTCGGCCGCCCCGGCCAGCAGTTGCGCCACGTTGATGCCGACCATCGCCGCCGGAAACAGCCCCACCGCCGAGAGCACCGAGAAGCGCCCACCCACGCCCTCGGGCACCGGCAAGGTGTACCAGCCTTCGGCGTCGGCCAGCTCGCGCAGCGTGCCGCGCTGCGGATCGGTGGTGACCACCAGGTGGCGCGCCAGCCCGCTGCGACCCAGCTTGCGCGCCAGCAGGTCGCGCACTATCAGGAACTGCGCGGCCGTCTCGGCGGTCTCACCCGACTT
>CAZRSM010000292.1:0-8477 GCA_964602755.1 uncultured Planctomycetales bacterium | reverse complement strand
CGACTGATATAAGTCCAGCCGAACCTCAAATCGGTCCGGCACAGGTATCGGGTTCGGCGCCTCGCTGCCCGGGCGCCATGCGCAACCGCGCACGGCAACGGCTGCAGACGAGGCCCGGGTTCCTGGCAGACCCTCGGGCCGCCCAGCTCGGCTCAGGGGCGGGCCGTCGTCGGCTCTGCACAGCCCGGCCGACCGACGCCCCGGTTGTGGGAGGTTCCGGAACCGCGTTCCGGCCGCTTCTCGTTGCCCCACTCCCAGACTATACCCAACCAGGTGTCCATGTTAACCCGGTGGGGGCTGCTCACGCCAGCGCGTAACCGTTCGGATGGGCACTGTGCCAGCGCCACGCGGTGGCGATGATCTCCTCGATGTCGGTGTATTTCGGCTTCCACCCGTACGCCTTGGCGATCTTATCGGCACATGCGTAGAGCTCGGGCGGGTCGCCCGGCCGGCGGGCAACTTCCTCGGCCGGGATCGGGTGGCCGGTCACGCGCCGGGCGGCCTCGATGATCTCGCGTACGCTGGTGCCACGCCCGGTGCCCACGTTGAACGCCTCAGCCTGTCCCTCGGCGAGTCGTTCGATCGCCAGCAGGTGGGCTTCGGCGAGGTCCTCGACGTGGATGTAGTCGCGGATGCAGGTACCGTCGGGCGTGGGGTAATCGGTTCCGAAGATTTTGATCGAGTCGCGCTGCCCCAGGGCCACCTTGAGCACCAGCGGGATCAGGTGGATCTCCGGATCGTGGTCTTCGCCGATGGTACCGTCGGCCGCCGCCCCGGAGGCGTTGAAGTAGCGCAGGGCCACCGAACCCAGCCCCCAGGCTCTGGCCGAGTCGCGCAGCAGCCACTCGATGGCCAGCTTGGTGCAGCCGTAGGGGTTGATCGGGTCCTTGGGCAGCGTCTCGACGATCGGCAGCGTCTGCGGCTCGCCGTAGACGGCGCACGTGCTGGAAAAGACCATGCGTCGCACGCCGGCGTCGCGCAGGGCCTCGAGCAGCGTGATGGTATTGGCGACGTTGTTGCGGTAGTACTTCAGAGGCTCGGTTACCGATTCGCCCACGTTCAGAAAAGCGGCGAAGTGCATGGCCGCGTCGAAACCTTCGGCCAGCACGGCCCGCAGCCGCTGGGCGTCGGCCAGGTCGCCTTCGACGAAATGCGCCCGCGGATCGACCGCCTCGCGGTGCCCGAAAACGAGGTTGTCATACACGGTGACCTGGTGCCCGCCGGCGACCAGTCGCCTGACGCAATGGCTGCCGACGTAGCCGGCTCCTCCGGTGACGAAGATTCTCATCTGGCCAACGCTCCTTTCTCGCGGCCGCCTCGAGGACCATCGGCGGCCGATGGTGCGGCGATTATTGACGCCCGACGCACGGATGTACACCGCCCGCCATGCCAAGCGGGACGCGGGGAGAGAGATTGAGGGAACAGGGATTGAGGGATCAAGGGGGAGGCACGCAGCCACGCCCGCAGCGTGGGCGCTGCCCACCACAAATGCGCTGGGCGCCCGGTGCGCCCGTCCCCCCTTCCAGGGGGGACTTACAGGGGGGTCAACGCCGGCGGCTGCACGCCGCCAGCGGAAGGCCAGGAGGCGTTCACATCGTCACTTTGCATTTTGCGCTTTGCATTCGCTGCCGCGACCCTCCCCCAGGTCCCTCCCTTCCAGGGAGCGATGCGGGGGGCTACTCCGCAGCCGAAGCGACGTCACAGGGCGGCCCCGGCAACGTTGTAGCCCATGTTGGCATGGTATAAAGTCGCAGTCATGAGCGACACCGCTGCGGTCAATCAGCCTGACACCCAGGCCTCGTCGAGCGCGCCGCCCGGTCCGCCGCCGGGCGAGAAGCTCACGCCGGCCATGCAGCAATACTGGGAGCAGAAACGGCAGGTGCCCGACGCGATCCTGCTGTTTCGCATGGGCGATTTTTATGAACTGTTCTACGACGACGCGGTGACGGGGGCCAAGGTGCTGGGCATCGCCCTGACCAGCCGTGACAAGGGCAAGACGCCCCTGGCCGGCATCCCGCACCACGCGCTCGAGAGCTACCTGGCCAAGCTGGTGGCCGCCGGCTACAAGGTGGCCATCAGCGAGCAGATCGAGGATCCCAAGCAGGCCAAGGGGGTGGTCAAGCGGGCCATCGCGCGGATCGTCACGCCCGGCACACTGACCGACGACGGCCTGCTCGACGCCCAGCGCAGCAACATCCTGGCCGCAGTGTGCCAGCAGGGCCGCGAAACCGGCCTGGCCACGCTCGAGCTGGCCAGCGGACAGTTGTACGTGCAACTGCTCGACGACGAGAACCTGCTCGACGAGCTGGTCCGCATCGACCCGGCCGAGGTGCTGCTGCCCGAGTGGCACGAGGTTGGCCGCCATCCGCTGGAGGCCGAGCTGGGCCAGCGCACCGGGGCGGTGGTGACCTGCCGCCCGCCGACCGACTTCACCCCCCACCGGGCCGGGAAACTGCTCGAAGAGCAGTTCGAGACCCGCGGGCTGGCGGGCTTCGGCTTCGAGCGGATCGACGCCTCGCTGCAGGCCGCCGGCGCGCTGCTGGCCTACGTGCGTGAAACGCAACGGGCGGTCATCCGCCACCTGCGGCCGCCCAGGCGGGTCGCGGCCGGCGACTACCTGCTGCTCGACCGCGTCACGCTGCGGGCGCTGGAGGTCGAGCGCGGCATTCGCAGCGGCTCGAAGGCCGAGTCGCTGCTGGGGGCCGTCGACCGCACGCGCAATCCGATGGGCGCGCGGCTGCTGCGGCAATGGCTGTGCTATCCGTTGCGCGACGTGGAGCGCATCCGGGCGCGGCAACGGCTGGTGGCTGCGCTGCGCAGCGAGGACGGCCATCGCAAGCTGCTGCGCGGCGCCCTGCGCGAAATGGGCGACGTGGAGCGCATGGTCGGACGCCTGGGGGTGCAGCGCAGCAACCCGCGTGACCTGCGCGGACTGGGCGAGGCCCTGCTGCAACTGCCGGCGGTGCGCGACGCGCTGCGGGCCCTGCGCCGCGATGAGGCCGACCTGCTGGCCGAACGGCTCGAAGGCCTGGACGACCTGGGCGTCCAGCTCACGCAGGCCCTGCGCCCCGACGCGCCGACGACCGTGCGTGAAGGCGGCATATTCGCCGACGGGTTCAACGCCGAGCTGGATCGGCTGCGGGCCATCGGCGCCGACGGCCAGAACTGGCTGGCCGAGTTCCAGGCGCGCGAGATCCAGCGCACCGGCATCCCCTCGCTCAAGGTCGGCTACAACAAGGTCTTCGGCTTCTATATCGAGATCACGCACGCCCAGCGCCAGCGCGTGCCGCCCGACTACGTGCGCAAACAGACGCTCAAGAACGCCGAGCGCTACATCACCGACGAACTCAAGCGCTACGAGAGCGAGGTGCTCTCGGCCGAGACGCGCGCCAAGGAGCTCGAATACCGGCTGTTCTGCGAGCTGCGCGACGCCACGATGGCCCACATCCCGCGTCTGCAGCAGGCCGCCGAGGCGCTGGCGATGGTCGACGTGCTGGCCGGCTGGGCCGAGCTGTCGCTGCACGAGACCTGGTGCTGCCCGGAGTTCGTCGACGAGCCGCTGCTGGAGATAACCGCCGGGCGGCACCCGGTGGTGGCCCGGATGCTCGAAGACGGTTTCGTGCCCAACGACACGCGACTGCGGGCCGGCCTGGAGGGCGGCGGCGAGGCGGCCAGCCTGGCGCTGATCACCGGTCCCAACATGGCCGGCAAGAGCACCTACATCCGCCAGGTGGCCCTGCTGACGCTGCTGGCTCACTGCGGCTGCTGGGTGCCGGCCGAGCGCATGCGCCTGGGGCTGGTGGACCGCATCTTCACGCGCGTCGGCGCCAGCGACGAGCTGGCCCGCGGCCAGTCGACCTTCATGGTCGAGATGCTGGAGACCGCCAACATCCTGCACAACGCCACCGCCGAGAGCCTGGTGATTCTCGACGAGATCGGCCGCGGCACCAGTACCTACGACGGCCTTTCGCTGGCCTGGGCCATCACCGAGTACCTGGCCGGCCGCATCGGCTGCCGCGCGCTGTTCGCCACGCACTACCACGAATTGACCGAGCTGGGCGAGCTGTTCGACAACGTCACCAACCTCAACGTCGCCGTGCGCGAATACGAGGACCAGGTGGTTTTTCTGCACCGCATCGTGCCCGGGTCGGCCGACCGCAGCTACGGCCTGCACGTGGCCAAGCTGGCCGGCCTGCCGCGCGAGGTGCTCGAGCGCGCCAACGCCGTGCTCAACGAGCTCGAGAAGACCTTCGCCCGCGAGTCGCAGCGCTCGGTGCTGGCGGCGGTGCAGCGCCGCCGCCAGCGGCAATTGCGCCTGTTCGAAGAACCCGAGGAGATCGTGGTACGCCAGTTGCGCGACCTCGACCCCGCGGACCTTTCGCCCGAGGCCGCGCAGGCACTCATCGAGAAGTGGCGCCGCGCGCTGAGTTAGCCGCGGCTCGCAGTGGAGAAACGCCGCTCATGAAGTACCTCAAATGGCCGGACGTGTGGCTGGCTCTCGGGCTGCTGGCGCTCACTGTCGGCGGCGCGCGTCTGCTGGTGCGGCCCAGCGCCACCGACGACGAGGTGCGCCGCCTGAACTACGACCGGCACCCCTGGCAGGCAACCTTCGACGCCCTGAGCGCCACCTGCGGGGTGGGCCTGCTGGGTTACGATTTTCTGGAGGACTATACCGACCAGGGCCGCTGGATCCTCAGCGGGCTGGGAGTCGCCGGGGCGCTGCTCTATGTCGCCGCCGTCACCAGCGCGCTGCGCCGCTGGCGGCGCAGCGACGCGCAAAACCGCATCGCCCACCCGGCGCTGGCCGTGGCATGCTATGTGCTGATCGGAGCGGTGCTGATCGCCGGCTACGTCGTGGCCGGCTGGCGCTCCGCCGAGCCGCACGGCCTGCTGGAACGCTTCTGGCGGGCACTGGCGGCCTATGCGTCCTGCGGCTGGGCCAGCACGCCGCACGACGGCCTGAGCGCCTGGCCGCTGGCGCTGCTGGCCTGGCTGGGCAGCCTGGGCTGGATGGGCTGGCTGCTGCTGGCACCACCGCCGGCGCGCCGCTGGCTCCAGCCGCGGCCCGTGCTGGCGATGGTCGGCGGCTGCGCCGTGGTGGTGCTGTCGGCGGCGCTGCTGATCGCGCTGTTCGAGACGCCCCGCGGCACGGCGGGGCGCGACGCGCCCGCCGAGGCCGGTGCACCGCAAGGGTATTGGGCGCGTGCCCGACTGGCGCTGGTGCAGGCCGGCGGCACGGTCGGTGCGGGCATGCCGGTGGTGCCGCTGGGCGAGCGCCAGGCCAGCGAAGCCACCAAGCTGACGCTGGCGGCGCTGCTGGTGGTGGGGGGGCTGGGCGGTTCGGCCACCGGCGGCGTGCAGTGGCCGCTGATCGTGTGGGCCGCTCTGGGAGCCCTGGCGGCGCTGGGCTGTCTGGGTCGGCCGGCGCCGGATGTCCGCCGACGCATGCACGCGGGCCTGGCCGCCATCGTTCTGCTGACGGCCCTGGTGGTGCTGGTGGCGCTGGGCATGCTCGTGCTCGAGAACATGTCGGCTTCCGCCTATCAGCGTGCCCCGAGCCTGGCCGATGCGCTGCTCGATGCCGCTTCGGTGACCGCCGGCGGGAACCTCACCAGCGGGCTGGTCGAACGTATCACCGGCCGGCACCTGATCGTCGGCATCGGCCACCGCGCGAACCTCTACCAGTACGGCATGAGCTGGCTCATGGCCGCCATGTTCATCGGTCGCCTGCTGCCGCTGATGGTCATGCGCTGGGTCGGCGACGGCCAGGGAGCGTAGGGCCGGGGCTCGAATGCCGAATGGCGAATTGCGAATTACTGCACTGGGCTGGCGGCACGGCTATCCGCCGGCGGTTCGCATTCGCCGTTCCTCATTTGAAGACCTCTCGGCGTTACGAGAGGCAACTCGCCTTCGCCGTCTCGCCCCTCCCCGGAAGGGAGGGGAGTTTCGCGCCACGCGCGCCGCCTGCGTCTTCTGTACCCGCGTGCCTTCGTCCCTCTGTGCCTTTGTGCCTCGGTGCCTTCGTGCCTCAGCGCCTCAGCGCCTATCCATCACCCAACGTGACGTCGCCGTCGGTCAGCAGGTCGCCGATCCGCTCGGCGACCAGGTCGGGCTGCTGCTCGGGTGGCAGTTTCTCCAGCACAGCGCGGCTGCGGTATTTGCCCGACAGCACGAAGGCCGTGAGCAGGCCCATTTGCCGTCCGCCGGCCAGGTCGGAGAACGGGTCGTCGGATACCAGCAGCACGCCTTGCGGGCCGTTGCCGAGGTCATCGAGCACGCGCTGGAAGTACTCCTGGCTGGGTTTGCCCATGACCGCCGGCGTGATTTGTGTGGCGTATTCGAGCGCTGCCACGATGGCGCCCACGCTGGGGGCGGCGCGGCCCAGGGCGTCGGGATAGAGGCGGTTGCGGTGCAGAGCCACGAACAGCGCCCCATGGCTTACCAGGGCGTCGCACGCCAGGCGCAGCCGTTCGAACGTCAGCTCCGTGTCCAGCCCCACGATCACGGCGTCGACCTCGCTGCTCTCGACCGGCTCGAAGCCGCTGCGGGCGAAGATGTCACGCAAGTTGGGCGTCCCCAGCACCAGGCAGCGCCGTGCCCCGTGCTGATGCAGATAGTCGGCTGCGACCGCCGTGCAGGTGTGCAGCTCGTCGGGCGCAAAGTCGAAGCCGGCCGCGTGCAGTTTGGCGATGATCGTGTCGCGATCGTCGGTGGTATTGTTGGTTATCAGCCGCAGCGGGCAGCCGGCGGCCCGCGCCGCGGCGACGAACTCCACCGCCGACGGCACCGCACGATACCGCTTGTCGGCCACCAGCACGCCTTCGACGTCCAGCAACAGGCCGCGTACTTGCATTGGATGCTCTCCCTTTGGCTCGCTTTGCCCTGGACCGGCCAGGCCGCTACGGGCGTCGACCGTGCCGCAGCCGGTCGAGCGCCACGGCGGCCACGATGATCGCGCCGGTGACGATTTCCTGCACCCAGTTGTCCAGGCCGAGCTTGGTGCAGCCGTTGTCGACCACGGTCATTATCAGGGCGCCGATGATGGTGCCCAGGATCGAGCCTTCGCCGCCGGCCAGGCTGGCGCCGCCTATGACCACCGCGGCGATGACCTTCAGCTCGTATCCGTCGGCGGTGGTCGGGTCGCCCATCGAGAGGTACGAGAACTGCAGCAGCGCCGCCAGGCCGGTGCAGGCCACCGCAGTGGCGTAAACGGCCAGCTTGGTCCGCTCAACCTGAATACCGCACAGGCGCGCGGTGCGCTCGTTGGACCCGATGGCGAAGATGTGCCGTCCGAACGGTGTATGGCGCAGCACCGCCGCCATGAAGGCCGCCAACACCAGCAGGATCCACACCCCCGGCGCCATGACGGCGCCGATGCCCGTCTCGGCGTTGCGCATCAGGTCGGCGATCCAGCCGGGATCGGTCGGGTAGATCGGCTGATTATCGCCCAGCCCTTTGGCCGCCCCGCGCAAAGCGCCCCACATGCCCAGCGTCACGATGAAGGGCGAAAGCGGCACGCGCGGCAGCAGGCGCACGCTGAGCCACAACAGCAGGCCACTGGCCGCCAGCGCCAGCCCGATCGCGCCAGCCGGTCCCAGAGGCCGCCACAGGGCCGCCGCCAGCGCCACGCCGGCCAGCGGCGCCGCCACGCGCCCCACGTGTCCCACCACCAGCGCTCCGATGACCAGGCCGCAAACCACGCCGGCCGCCACGCCGCCGACGGCCGCGATCATCGGCGGCGCACCGGCCTGCAGCAGCAGCGCCACCACCATCGTCCCCAGCGCGATCCCCGAGCCGACCGACAGGTCGATTCCACCGGAGATGATGATCAGTGTAGCCCCGATGGCGGCGGTGCCGACCACCGCGGTCTGGAGCAGCATGAGCCGCTGGTTTTCCCACTTGACGAAGTCGGCGCCCTTGAGGGCCGCGAACAGCGCCCAGACGAAGACCAGCCCGATCAGCGGGCCGAGCCGTGACGCCCACGACAGGCGGGCCGGTCGGGTCTTGCTCGGCTGCTGCCCGCTCATGCGGCCCCCTCCGCACCGGTCGCTTCGAGCATGATGCGATGTTCGTCGAGTTCGCTCACCGGCCGCGCCGGTCCGAGAACGCCGCGGCGCATCACGGCGATGCGGTCGCACACTCCCAGCAGCTCGGGCAGATAGCTGCTGACCATCAGGACCGCGGCGGGGGGGCGGTTGCCCGCGCCGGCGGCCAGTTCGTCGATCAGGCGGTAGATCTCGGCCTTGGAGCCTACGTCGATGCCGCGGGTCGGCTCGTCGAGCAGCAGCACGTCGACGCCGGCGTGCAGCAGGCGGGCCAGGGCGACTTTCTGCTGGTTGCCGCCCGAGAGCGACGCCACGGGCACGCCGGCGTGTTCGCAGCGGATCGCCAGCTTGTCGATCCACGGGGCACAGGCCCGCCGTTGCGCCGCCGGCGTGACCAGCCCCGCCGGTCCCAGGCCGCTCAGCCGCGGCAGG
>CAZRSM010000291.1:0-4198 GCA_964602755.1 uncultured Planctomycetales bacterium | reverse complement strand
TGGCAGCGCGTGCAGATCGTCGGCGGCATCAACGGCGAGGGGCTGGCCTCGGGTGACATCGACGCCGACGGCGATGTCGACCTGGTGCTGGCCGGCCGCTGGCTGGAAAACCCCCACCCCGCCGACCCGCGGGCGCAGAGCTGGCCCGGATACACCATCGACGCCGGCCTGTACGACGATTTCAAGGCCGTGGTGGCCGACGTGAATCTCGATGGTACCGCCGACGTGCTCTTCTCATGCTCCGAAGCCGCCGGCGACGTGGTGTGGTACGAGCCGGTCGCCGGCGATCCGCGCGGCGCCTGGCAGCGCCACCTGATCGTCGCCGCCCTGGACCGCTGCCACACGCTGCAAGTGGGCGATTTCGACCGCGACGGCACGCGCGACGTGCTGGTAGGCCAAATGCACACCGCGGCGCAGCCCGAGCTGCGCGTGTACTACAACCTCGACGGCAGCGCCACCCAGTGGCAAAGCCAGCTCATCGACACCACCGGCATCCACAACGGCGTGGTCGCCGATGTCGACGCCGACGGCGACTGCGACGTCTTCGGCTGCAACTACACCGGCAACCCCCCGCTGCGGCTGTGGGTCAACCACGTGCTGGACTGCGCGCCGGGCGAGATCACCGGCGACCAGCGGGTCGACCTGGCCGACCTGGCGCGACTGCTGGCCGCCTATGGCAGCCGTGCCGGACAACCGCGCTACGACCCGCTGGCCGACCTGGACTGCGACGACCGCGTCGAACTGGACGACCTGACACGTCTGCTGGCGGATTTCGGCACCGACTGCGCGCCCTGAGCGCGGCGGCGGGACCTCAGGCCACGCGCCGGGCGCTCACGATGCGCGGCGGATCGACCGGCAACGAGTCTTCGCCCATCTGCGGATTGCAGGTGGTCTTGACGTCCTTGATGCGGTCGACCGTTTCCATCCCCTCGATCACCGTGCCGAACGCGCAATAGCCCCAGCCGTCGTGCCCGGGATGATCGAGCATATCGTTGTCGGCCACGTTGATGAAGAACTGGCTGGTGGCCGAATGCGGCTGGGCGGTGCGCGCCATGGCGATGGTGCCGCGTCTGTTCTTGATCCCGCTGGCGGCCTCGTTGTGGATCGGCTCGAACAGCCCGTCGGTCTTGGGTACGTCGGGCGCCGTATATCCCCCACCCTGGATCATGAAGTGCGGGATTACCCGATGGAAAATGGTGCCATCGAAGAACCCCTGCTCGACGTAGCGCAGGAAGTTGTCGACGGTGGCCGGACACTTCTCGTCTTCGAGCTCGATGAGGATGCTGCCCCAGTGGTCGTCGCCGCAAGCGATTTCCAGCTCTACGCGTGGCTTTGTCATTGCCAATCTCCTCCCACACCCCGCGGACAGTGATGCGCACGTTTTCGTCTCGTGTAGGATTGTTGCGTCAACTTCGCTCGGCTGCAACCACCAGCATGGTGCTTGCCATATCAATCCCGATTTTTTCGCGCCTTGTCCGCCAATGTACGATGATTGCCGACTGCGCACCGACGTCGCGCGGCCGGACGGATCGTTCTTCACGTTGCGTTGCCGGCTGGTGCTTCTTTCCCACTGCCGTCCGTCGCCCGAGACGGCGGACACTCACTGTGCGGCCGCCGAGGGCCGGCCGGTAAGTTGCGCGTACAGGTCGTCCGGCATGGTCGTCGGCCGGCCGGAGCTGCTGACCAGCACCAGCGTCGAGCTGCCGGTGGCCAGCAACGTTTCGCCGCGCTTCAGCTCGTACTCGTGGTCCACGCGCACGCGCGTCAGCCTGGCGGTGCGGGTGGTCAGCGTCAGTACTTCATCGTAGTGTGCCGGCGCCTTGTAGCGCACCTCCATGCGCGCCACCACGTAGAACAGTCCGCGCTGCTCCATGTCGCGGTAGCTCACGCCGTTGACCCGCAGCAGCTCGGTCCGCCCCATCTCGAAGTACACCAGGTACTGCGAATGGTGCAGATAGCCCATGGCGTCGGTCTCGGCGTAGCGCACGCGCAACTCGATGTCGTGGCTCTCGATCGGCACCTGCGAATCTCCCGCAGCTAGCTGAGCGCCCGCAGCCCGAGTCTCACCTGGTGGCCCGCGACCTTCACTTCGCTGGCCGCTGCGTCGTCAGGCAGATGGCTGACGATCCGCTCGGCCAGACACTCGCGTTTGATGGTCTCGGCGTGACGCTCGATCAGCCCGCTCAGCTCGTCGTCGGCCTGCACGTACAGCTCGATGCGGGCCTCGTAGGCCAGCTCGGCCGCCTTGCGCAAGCCCTGCACGTGGTGGATCAGCTCGCGGACCAGGCCCTCGTCCCGCAGCTCGGGCGTCAGCTCGGTGCTGACCACCACCACGCCGACCTTGCTCTGCGACGCCGACCAGCCCTCCCTGGGCTCCAGGCGGATATCCACGTCTTCCCTGCCAAGCGTAACCGTCTGGCCGTCCACCCTCAGCGGCAGCGCGCCGTCTTCGAGCAGGGCCTTGCGCGCCGCGGCCGGATCCTCTATCTGTCCCAGCGCCTTACCCACCGCCTGGGCCAGCTTGCCGAACTTCGGCCCCAGCGACTTGAAGTTGGGCCGCACCTGATAGCGCACGTAGTGGTCGGCCTCGGTGGTGAACTCGACCTGCTTGACGTTCAGCTCCTCGGCGATCAGGTCGCTGTAGCCGGCCAGCCGCTGCTGGTACTGCGGCCAGGCCAGGATGATCTCCACCCGCGCCAGCGGCTGGCGCACCTTGAGCCTGGCGGCGGTGCGGGCCGCCCGGCCGGTCGAGACGATCTGCCGCACCATGTGCATTTCCTGCGCCAGCGTCTCGTCGATCAGGCTCTCGTCAGCCTGCGGATAGTCGCACAAATGCACGCTGAGCGGACAGGCCTCGCCCACCGACTCGACCCGCACCAGGTTCTGGTACATCGTCTCGGCGAAAAACGGCGTAAACGGCGCCAGCAGCTTGCTCAAAGCCACCAGAACCTCGTACAGCGTGTTGTAGGCGTCCCACTTGTCCTGGTCCTTCGCGGAGCGCCAGAAGCGCTCGCGGCTGCGCCGCACGTACCAGTTGGACAGCGCGTCGACGAACTCGTTGAGCCGCCCGGCCGCCGGGAAATTCTCGAAAGCGTCCAGCTTCTCGCGTACGAAGCGGATGGTGCGGTGCAGCTCGCTGATTATCCAGCGGTCGATCTGGCAACGCTCGCCCGCCGGCCGCCAGCCGGTGCCGCGCAGCGCCGCGCACGCACATCCTTCGTCCCTGCGTCCCTGCGTCCCTGCGTCCCCCAGATCGATGGCGAAGCCATCGATGTTGGCGTAGATGTTGAAGAAGCTGAAGACGTTGTAGAGCCGCACCAGGAACTCGCGCTGCGCGTCGCGGATGGCGGCCTCCTGGAAGCGGATCGAGGTCCAGGGGGTCTGCGCGCTGTAGAAGTACCAGCGCATCGCGTCGGCCCCGTAGTGGTCGAAGATGTAATCGGGCTCCTTGTAGTTCTTGGTGCGCTTCGACATCTTCAGCCCGTCTTCGCCCATCACGTGTCCCAGCACGATGCAGGTCTTGTAGGGATGGGGGTAGGGCTTGTCGGCCACCGGCGCCAGCTCGGCCGCGCTATTCTGCTTGAGACTGCCCTCCGGGCCGAACAGCAGCGTGCTGATCGCCAGCAGGCCGTAGAACCAGCCGCGCGTCTGGTCGATCGCTTCGCTGATGAAGTCCGCCGGGAAGCGCTCGGCGAACGTACTTACGCTGCCCTCGGCGTGCGGAAAACCCCACTGCGCAAAGGGCATGCTGCCGGCGTCCCACCAGCAGTCGATCACCTCGGGCACGCGGCGCATCCGCGCCCCGTCCGCAAACGGGCTGTCGTAGGTGATCGCGTCGATGTACGGCTTGTGCACCTTGAGATGTTCGGGCAGGTCCGGATCGGCCGCCTTGGCCTGCTGCCATGCCTCCGTGCCCTGCACGCCGGGCTTGGCCAGCAGCTCGGCGTACGAGCCGACCGCCTCCATCTTGCCGGTCTTCTCGCAGACCCAGATCGGCAGCGGCGTGCCCCAGAAACGCTCGCGCGACAGCGCCCAGTCCACGTTGTTGCGCAGAAAATCGCCGAAGCGCCCCTCGCGGATGTGCTCGGGCAGCCAGTTGATCGCCTCGTTGTTTTCGAGGAACTCCTCCTTGAACGTGCTGGTCCGCACAAACCAACTCTTGCGGGCGTACTGGATCAGCGGATCCTCCTCGGCCCGC
>CAZRSM010000290.1:0-7696 GCA_964602755.1 uncultured Planctomycetales bacterium | reverse complement strand
GGCCAGCACGTTGATGGCGGGGCCGGAGTAGAGAAAGGCGGAGGCCGGCCCCAGCCCGGCGCCCATCCGGTAGATGCCCGCGAAGATCGGCAGCACACTGCACGAGCACACCGCCAGGATCGCTCCGGAAACCGAGGCCACGCCGTAGGCGGCCACCTTGCCGGCGCCGGGGCCCAGGTAGCGCATGACGGCGGTCGGCGAAAGAAACGTGATGATGGCGCCCGCGATGAAAAGCGCCGGTACGACGCAAGCCAGTGTGTGGTTGCGGGCATACCACTGAAGCAGCTTGAACGCTTCGACGAGGGCCGTCTGCACCTTCGGCTCGCCCAGCGGCAGGTAACAGGCCACGAGAAAAACGATCAGCAGGGCGGCCAGGATTTTCGCATCGCGGTTCATGCGGTCACCATTGATGGTTATATGGCCAACAGGCCATGATCGAGGGCAAAAAAAACATTCTCAGCCCAGGCTCGCCATCTGTTCGGAGAGGTTGTCGCGCAGCACCTGGTCCAGACACTGCCACATACGCTTCAGGCAGCGGGCCTTGAGACGGTAGATGGTCATCGAGCCTTCGCGCCGGTCTTCGACCAGTCCGGTTTGCCGCAGGATCGTCAGATGCTTGGAGACGGTCGACTGGTCGGCGCCCACGAGGTCCGTCAGCTCGCAGACGCACATTTCGCGCTGCGCCAGGGCATCCAGCAGGAGCAACCGCGAGGGGTGAGCGAGAGCCTTGGCCACGACGGCCCGGGCCTCGTAACGCTTGCGGGACAGCAGGTCAATCTGTGTCATACTGGCCATATGGCCACTAAACCATGCAGGCTCGCCCGAGTCAAGGGCGATTCTGGGGGCCGGGTTGAAAAACCGCTTGGCATCGACCGCGAGTCAGCCCAGGCAGGCCGCGAACTGCCCGCGGACGACAGGGTGCAGCCGCTGGGCAAAAGAGGCGTCGAGCTGGTGCCGGCGGGCCAGTCGACCGGCCAGCAGCAGGTCGTCGTGCTCGAAGCTGGCCAGCAGCAGCTCGATCAGCCGCGCCAGGCCCGGCACCGGCAGCCCGGCGACGAACTGCGCTTGAGCCGGCTGCGGCCAGCGGATCTCGCGCTGTCGCAGCCCGTCGCCGACAATGCCGCCGGCCGGCAGGAGGGCGATCTCGACCTGCGTGGGTGGGTGAACATAGCGCGTCTGCTGGCCGGGCAGCGGCTCGAAGACGTAGCCGGCCAGGCTGTGGTGGAAGTGCTCGAAGGCCGTCGGCGGCAGGCACACTTCCAGCCGTCCAGCGGCCAGGGGGCAGCCGTGGGCCTCGAGCGCCGCCCGGCCCACGAACACGTGCTCGATGGCCGCGGTGCGCAGCGAGAGCAGCAGCTCGCGGCCGGCCTCGTAGAAAGCTCCGGAATTGCTGAAGAACATTGCAGCCAGGTCAGCGTGGTGTTCTGCGGTCGCGCTCGGGGAGCATCAGCACCTGTACAGAGTGCAGAGTGCCAGGTGGCAAACAAGAAAATCCGGCGGCCAGTCGCCGCACACTGCGAGCCGCGCGCCGCCGTGTGTCAGTCCCCGGGTCTGTCATTATGAACTGTTCACTTTGCACTGTGCACTTCTATTTCGATTCCTTGTCCTTGTCGGCACGCTTCAACTCTTCCAGCTCGGCCCGCAGGGCCGAAAGCTGGCGCTGCTCGCGGGCCTTCTCGACTTCCTCCTCGGCGGCGATCATGCGGTCGATTTCCTCGTCGCTGATGGCCTCGACGCCGCTGGTCGAGATGTCCGCCGCCGCACCCTCCTCGATCGAGGCCAGGAACATCTCCATGCGCTCTTCCATGGTCTGCGACTGCATCATCGCCTTTTCCCAGTCCATCTGCACCTTGACCAGGTTGGTGTCGCCGTAGAGCTTGGAGACCTCGGCCGCCATGGTGCTCATGGCCTGGGCGAAGTCGGCGGCCGCCTCGGCCTGCCGCTTGATCAGCAGGGCGTTCTTGACCGCCAGCAGTTGCCGTTCGAGCATCTTCTTGATCGCGGCGGTTTTCTTGAGCGAGTTGCGGATGAACTGGTACGAGGCCTCGTCGCCGATCTGTTTGGCGTGCCGCGCGTTCTTGACGAACTCCTCGGTGAAGCGGTTCTGCTCGGCGATGGCCTTTTCGATGCGGCGGATGCCCTGGCGGATCTTGATGTCGCGTTCCAGTCGCCGTTCCTCTTTCGACTTGAACAGTCCCATTGGTGGTCCTCTTTGCCGGGCGGCGCCGACGGGTCAACTCTCGCTGGCCTGCCGCCGTTCGCGCACGCGGCGTTCGGCCTCCTCGGCGGCCTCGGCGGTGTCCTTGATCAGACCATGGTCCATGGCATCCCAGACCTTCATCAGCTCTTCGGCGGCCGGCGAGACGCCCGCCGAGGCCTGGTCGGCTTCGTGGCCCAGGCGCAGGATTTCGTCGAGTCGCTGCTGGTAGACCTCGCTGCTGATGGCATCGTCTTCGATCAGCTTTTCGATCGTCGCCAGGTCGCTTTCGCGGATCGGCGCCAGGCCGGTTGCGCGGCCGCCGGCGCGCTGGGCGGCCTCACGCAGAATGCGCAGCCGCGCGACGGTCAGCAGCTCCTTGGAGCGGATGTTCAGGTGCCGCGCCAGCATCATCTGTTCGGTGTGCAACAGGTCGAACTGTTGGGCGTAGGTCCGCCGCAATTCGGGCGTCTTTTCCTGGGCTCCCCGCTCGACGATGCGCTGTTTTTCCTTGGCCAGCTTGTCGATGCGGGCCTGCATGCGCTTGCGTTCGGCTTCCAGCAGCATCTCCTGCGAGCGCAGCTCGGCCACCGTCATCGTGCCCAGGCTCTTGCGTTTGGTTGTCAGCCAGGTGAAGAAGTTCATGGCATCGCTCGTGGCGCGGCGGCGCCGTTGGTGACCATCATACAATCAAGCCTCCGCCCCGGCCTCGGGGTCGCTGCTGGCGGCCTGCCCCGGCGGCGCGGGAGCCTCGGCCTGCGGGGCAGGTTCGGGAGCCTCGCCGGCGGCCCGCGGTTGGGCCGCTGCCGGCGGCTGCTCGGCGGCCGGCGGGCTGGCGGCCATCTGCTTGAACTCCTCGAAGATCGCGGCTTCCTCTTCCTGCATCAACGGCGTTTCGCTGCTGACCTCGATGCTGGCCGCCAGGTCGGCGTTGGCCGCCAGCTCGGAGACCACCTGTTCGGCCTGGGCGGCTTCGCGGGTGAGGTCTTCGGCGGTGGGCAGTTCGAGCCGCTGGCCCTGCTGCGCCAACGTCAGGTGGTGGATGTGCGTGCCGATGATGTCGATCTGCTGGGTGAACAACTGCGCCTGCGAGCGCTGCCGGCGCAGCTCACGCCGCAAACGCATCAGCTTGCCGGCCACCTGCTTGCGTTCAGCATCGCTGGCGGCGGCCGCCCCCTGGTGCAGCAGCTCGCGCTCCTGCTCTTCCAGGGCGGCTATTTTCTGGTCCACCTCGTGGCGCTGCTGCTCGATCTGCACGCGCTGGGCGGTCAGCTCACGTACACGCTGGGCGGTGGTGGGCTTGAACCCCAACCATCTGCGGATTCGGCTCCAGATGCTCATGGTATCGCTTTCTGCAAAAGGGACGCGGCATATGCACGTCCGACCATCGAGAACCACGGTCATCAGCCGCGGATCGTTGCGGCAGGCCTGGCGCACCAGCCGCCGGGTCTGTTCGACATCCAGCCCCATCTGCGCCGCCAGTTCGTCCACGTCCAGGCCGCGCGTATCCAGCGTTGCGGCGTTGTCCTCGAGATGTCGCAGCAGGCGGCGCAACCGCTCGTCGGCGGACTCCAGCTCGAACAGCGCCTGCCACGGTCCGCGGGCCAACTGATCGGGCAGGTCCACGTCCCAGCCGCCGTCCGCGCGCCCGCCGATCAGCACCAGCGGCAGCTCGCTGCGACGCTTGACCAGCTCGCGCGCTTCGGGCGTAAACCCGCGTGCGCTGGCCAGCACCACCAGCGAAGGCCGCTGACGACGCGGCAAGACCTCGTATACCGCCAGCGCGTCGAGCACGTCTTCGCGGCCGGCCGGCGACGCCTCCCGATCGGCCAGCAGATCGCCCACCGGCACCAGCGTGCGCACCCGCACCCGGGCCACCACCTGGCGCAGCAGACCGCCCAGGCGGCGACGGCGAAATACCAGTTGCCGACTGCGGCTCCCGGCCAGCCGGTCCAGCATCGCGCGGTCGAAGACGCCCAGGCGCTGCAACTGGCTGCGCAAGGCGTCGACGCCCTCGGGTACGGCCTCGCTGCTCACCTCGTCAGCCGGCAGTTGCTTGCCGGTCAGGGCCTGCGCGCGGGCCTCCAACTGGTTCACCAGGCGTTCTTCGAACTCGCGATGCCGGGCGGTCTCGTTCATGTGCCTGCCGTGCAAGAACCTGTTACCTGCCGCCTCTCCCCCGCGGGGAGAGACATCTACGCACCGCTACCCGCCCAGGCGGCGCCCGCAGCGGGCGCAGAAAACCGCCCCGGGGCGGTTGGCGTGCCCGCAGTCGGCATGCGGACAGCAGCTCGGGTCGCCGACGTCCGACATGCCGCCGGGCCGCGTCAGCAGGCGCCACGGTACTATCACCAGCCAGTGCAGCAGCCGCAACAGCAGCGCCGTGCCGACCACCACGAAGCCTGCCAGGCCGACCAGCACCAGCAGGGCTATGGTTGTCGCGGTAGGCTCGAACATCGTCCCGGTTCCCTCGTCGTGCCGCGCACGGCACGGCCGCTAGACGCCCGGCGGGTGCGGCAGTCGCTGGCCGCAAAAAATGCAGAAGCGGTCTTCGCTGCCCGGATAGCCGCCGCACGACGGACAACGTCGCACGTGCGGCACCAGTTGCCGCCCGCAATGCGTGCAGAACTGGTCGCCCGGCGCGACCGGCTGGTGACAGTGCGGACACGTCCGGCGGCCACGCGCCACCGGCGGTGGCGGCGGCTCGACACTTTGCGCGCGGGGCCGCTGCGGCGGCAGCGGAGGCACCGGCGGCGCCGCGGTCGGCGGATTGAGCGCCGCCAGCGCTTTTTCCGCGCTCTCGAAACGCGACTCGTAGCGCGCGTACATCCGCGTAAACAGCCGATCGAACAGGGCCGGCACGCCCCGGCGCACGGCGCTGGGCAGTTCGGCGCCGGCCGGCCGCTGGCCGGTGAGCAGCTCGAACAGGATGACGCCCACCGAGTAGAGGTCGCTGCGGGCGTCGGCCGGTCGGGTGCCGTCGCGCAGCTCGGGGGCCATGTAGGCCATGGTGCCCACCAACGTGTTCTCGCGGTCGATCGAGGCCGACTGCACGATCTCGCGCAGCTTGTCCGGCTGGGCCACGCCCAGGCCGAAGTCGCTGACCTTCACATCGTCGACTTCCAGCCCGGCCAGCGGTTTGTCGGCCAGATTCAGCAGCACGTTGCCCGGCTTGAGATCGCGGTGCAGCACGTTGTTGGCGTGCGCGGTGGCGATGGCACGCAGGATGCCTTCGAGCACCACCCGCGCCACGTCGACCGGCAGCCCCTGCGGATGCTCGTCGAGCACCTGCCGCAACGCCGGCCCATCTACCAGCTCCATTACCAGATAGGGAGTGTCGGCAAACGGGTCCATCCCCAGCACCCGCACGATGTTGGGGTGCCGCAGCCCGTGAACCACGATGCCCTCGCGCTGGAGGTAGCGCACGTATTGCGGTTCGGTCGGCAGCTTGATGGCCACGTGCTCATCTTTCCAGATGTGGTGACGGGCCTTCCATACCTCACCGAACGAGCCGGTGCCGATGCACTGCTCGAGCAGGTATTCGCTGACACGGGTGCCGGGCTTGTAGGTCGTCATCTCGCTCAGTTTCCATGGTCTGGTGGCGGCCGACTTCTCAGGCACCGGCCGTTTCGGCCAGGTATTCGGTGACCAGATAATTATAGGTTCCGGCGGCCGCCAACGCCCCCAGGCCGGCCGCCCAGCCCCACGCACTGCTCGGCCAACCCGTCATCAGCAACCAGGCCGCGATCAGGTCGATCAGCAACAGTCCCGCCAGCAGCCCCACGGCGGCCCAGTTCGAGCCGACTTCCAGCACGCGGCGGATGTAGAGCCTGGCCGACCACGGTATCGCCGCCGCGATCACCAGCCAGACGATCGTGCGCCAGATACCCTCCCAGATCGCGCGTCTGGTCTCGGCGGGCATCTGATAGATCATGTATCCCACGAACAGCAACAGTCCCAGGATGATCCATCCCAGCGTCTTCTCGGCCAGTCTGCCCAGGACGCCGCTCGAGCCGCCGTTTTCCATCCTTGTTCCCTTCGCACGTGCTACTGCGCCGCGCCGTCAGACGCCGCTGTTATCAGTGTAAACCCTTTACACAGCGTCGGATATTACAAAAAGTCGCCCCTTGGCGAACCGGTCTTCCGCGGAGGTATTCGCCCCGCAGGCGCGAGGATTCGCCGCCACGGGTGTGGTCCGATAAGGCCAGGCGGGCCTGCCAAGTGCCCGGTCGGGCCGCGTTTTGCGAGCCGGGCGACGGCGACGTTTTGCATAATACGTATTGGCGGCGCCCGCGCTGCGCCCGGTCGGGCGCGGCGGATGCGCAGCGAGAGATGGCATGGACGACGAGCGCAAGACAACGTGGCAGCCCGAGGACAGCCTGCTGTTCGCGCAGGTCTCGTGTCTGTGCCTGGGCGTGGGCATGTTGATCTGGGGCCTGGCGCCGGCGATCGTGCAGCGACTGGTCACCGGGCACGCGCCCGACTGGGACGTGTTCTTCGTCGACAGCGTGGTGCTGCTGCTCGGCGTAGCGTTCGTCGGGTTGCAGGCGCTGGTGGCCCGCGCGGTCAGGTGGGCGGTCTGGACCGCTTTTGCGATTTCGGCCATGCTCGCGGCCGCCGGGCTGGCGCTGACCACGATCGTGGGCATGCGTCTGACCAGCTCGTTCCTGGTGCTGCTGTCGGGCTGGAACGCATTTGCCTGCTGGCTGGCCATCGGGGCCCTGGCTCGCAAGGCCACCGAGCAGATCCTGCGCCGGGAGGTGCGACCGACCCGCAGCTACTGGTGATTGCACCTCGCGGGTGTTGTCAGCCGCCAGGCGGCGCGGCGGGAGGGCCTTTTCCCCGCAACCGGTGCGGCCTGCCTCGACGAGCCGAGCCACGCTACCGTCAGACACGGCCGCGTGGCTCGCTCGAAGGGGAGGGCAGGTAACCGGCGTCCGCCGGTCTCACTCCTGTTCGATCTCCGGCCGGAGCTCTTCGTAGAGGCCGGGCTCGTGCCGCTGGAAGTCTTCGCGGCTGTCGAATTCATAACGCCGCACGACGCCGTCTTCCTCGAGCCGCACCACGATGTGCCCATCGTCCTTGACGGCTACCACGATTTCCCGCCTGGGGCCGGCGTGTGAATGCTTCATGGCCTTGCGCATGGCCTGCATGCGTACGCGGCGATTGTGACGCATCAGCTTGCGGCGCAGCTCGCGGGCCTTCTCGAGGCGCTCTTGCAGTTCGCGCTGGAAGCGCTGCTGCTGCTCGCGCAGCTCGGAGAGGTCGGGCAGGGTGAAGACCAGCGCCCGGCCGCGCTGGATGAAACGCCGATAGAGCTTGTAAGCCTCGGGATCGTCTTCTTCGAGTCGCCTGGCGTTCTCGTAGCTGGCCGAGCTGGTCTGGCCGTCGGCGCTGCGTCGCCGCACCTCGATCGTGCCATCGGTGTTGCGCCGCAGGCTGATCGACTTCTCGCCGTCGTCGATGCGGATTTCGATCCGTCCCTCGACGTCGCTCTCG
>CAZRSM010000289.1:0-10022 GCA_964602755.1 uncultured Planctomycetales bacterium | reverse complement strand
CCACCGCTGGGACGGAGCGGACGCGGACAGCAACAGCGGAGGGCGGTGGCGTCTGGGCAACATATTCCGAGGGGAGTTCCGGCATGACCTGCACAGGGCCCTGTTGGCTCTCGACACCGCCTCGACGCGAACAGACCGCTGCTCCAACTGTCCCGCCAATGACGTGTGTACCGGCGGATGTCCCGCGGCCAATCTCACCACCACCGGTTCCGTGTATGTCCAGGGTCACGTCATGTGTGAGGTGATGCGCATGCTCAAGCGACATGCCAGACGGCTCTACGACGTCCGCGCGCCGATGAAACGGCACCTGTCGCACGCGCGTGGTTAGGAATGCCGGCCGTTCACCACGGCTGCGGCCGGGAAGAGTGTGCCGGCTGACGATGCGACCTCAGTTTCCGCAGGGAGAACCGCATGGCAGAATACTCACATGACATGTCGGAAGACGCTTCGCGCAGCACGGACGGACGCTGGGTGCGACGTGAGTTCCTCGGCCTGGTCGGCCGGGTGCTTCTCGGCAGCGGGACGCTGGTGACGCTGGGGAACGTCCCGGCATCCGCCCAGGCGCCGGGCGGTCATGGTGCATTCGGCGGCCGGCGGGACGACGCAGCCCCGCTGGACGACCGCGGCAAGGTTCAGGGATGCCAGCCGGGCGTAGGCCCGAACCGCTGCGACGTGACGGCGAACACGTGTCCACCGGGCAGGAACAACGTGTGCTCGGGGGCCCTGGGTGGCAACACCTGCGGTGCCCCTTCGCCGGGCCACGGGAACACGTGCTCGGGGTTCAATGCCTGCAATGGTACGCACGGAAACACGTGCTCGGGCGCGACCGGGGCCGGGAATGCGTGCACTGGCTACAATCGCTGTGCCGTTGCCACCCAGGCTAACGTCTGTGATTCGAACGCCGGGCCGAACGTGTGCAACGGCCCGGGGGCGGACAATATCTGCGACGATGGTGCAGGAACAAACACGTGCAGTCCGCTCTACGGAGCGGGCAACGTCTGTCAGGGCGGCGCGGCCAACACGTGCGTCGGGCACGTGAGTGCCAACGTGTGCCAGCCGACGACCGCGAACGTATGCAGTCCGGCGGGGGCTGATACATAACCGACCTCATTGTCACGTGCCTGAAGCATGATGTGGACAATACAACCGGCACAACCTGCAGGAGACCAAGATCATGCGTATCGGATGCGGGATCATTCTACGAGTCTGGTGCCTGGCGCTGACTGTGGCGACCGCCGCTGTTGCGGCGCAACCAGCCGTTTCCGTGACACTGCCCTGGCGGGATGCCGCCCTGCCGGGGCCGCCGTTCAGCCAGGACGGCGACACCACCAGCGGATGGGCATTCGTCGACTACTTTCCAAACGGCGACCGCCTGCTGCGTTACTACGAGGTGCGGACGGTGCGCGATTCCGACGGCCAGGTCCGCTACAGCGGTCTGCTGAGATATGAGCGCCAGGCTCCCGACGGCACACGCCGTGAGCTGCTCAGCTTCCTCTCCCCGGACCGGAGCGGGGATGGGGCCGGCTGGCCGCCCCCGGCCGTCGAGTCGCTGTCTCCATCGGGCCGATACGCCCTGTGCGTCGCGTCGCGCAGCGTCATGGCCGGCGAAGAGCGGCGGCGCGTTCGGTACTCGGGCGTTCTCGACTGGCAGACCGGGGAGACGACCACGCTGCCGTCGAATCTGGAGGCCGTGGCATGGGTGGACGACCGGCGCGTGGCGTGCATCGACAGAACAGACGTCAATGCCATCGACGGCACCGCCACGGAACTGCACATATGGGATCTGGGCTCCCAGTGCGTCGACGACCGCATATCGTTGCCACAGGGACTGATCCTGGCGCAGCATGTCCACAACGGCGTGCTTGCACTTCAGTTGCTCCCGCCGTTTGATGCTTCTGACGACTATAACCGGCCGTTCTGGAACCGCGCTATCCTGTGGTATCTCGTGCGCCAACTCCAGAATCCCATCGTCGAATCGGGAGTGTCGCATGCCGTCGCCACGGACCCCGTTGCCCCGGATGCTCCCGCAGACGGGGCCGGGCGGAGCTTCGCACAGTGGTCATTGACCATCAACCGGAATGAAGGGGCATTCCGTGCAGATCCGGCATTCCTGGAGACTCGCAAGCTGCCGCTCGGGACGCTGTGGCTGCTGCGGGTCGCCCCGGGATCCGCCGCCGACTGGCGGTTGCTGGCCGCCGATGTACCGCTGGGGCACAATGTGGTCGTGAGTCCCAATGGTCGCTTCGTCGCCGCTGCCCCCGCCCAGCCGGGCGACCCTCCCGGAGAACACCCGCTGGTGATATTCGACAGCCTCACACGGCGATGGGTGCGCGTGGATCAGCTCCCTGTAGCCGGAGTGCGGACACTGCGCTGGCTGCCGGACGGGCATACGCTGCGACTGTGCACCCGCGTCGGCCACGCCGACGACCGTCCGGGGCCGGTGGAGGTCGACGCCGCTGCGATACTCGAGGCCATCGTGCAGAGCGACTCCGGGCGGTGAACTTCGCCGGCCCGGCGGCGCGCGACTTCACGCCCAAGCCCGACACGCCCGCCCGCCAGGTCGGTTTCGAGCCGTTCGACTCCACCCGCGCCGGCGTGTACGGCGGTCCGGACTGGATCGCCCGGGCGCGGCAGGCGGCCGATTGAGGGCGACCGGCACCCCTTTGGCCGTCGGCGGCTGGTCGCTTACAATCCCGCCGCTTGTGACCCCGTATTGGCGGAACCTTCCCAGCCAGCAGGTGGAGCGATGAAGGACACCGAACTTGCGCAGTTGCTCGAAGAACTGGCCGGCCTTCAGACCGGGTTGTACAACGGCGACTTCCTGCTGACGTGGCAGCACTCGTTCGATGAGCTGCGGGCGGTGCTGCTGGTGGCCGAAGCGCTCGAGCGCCTGTACCGCGCCGGCGCCGACACCCGCGTCTTTGCTTCCGGCCTGGCCGTGTCGAACTTCCGCGACAAGTCGACCCGCACGCGGTTCTCGTTCGCCTCGGCCGCCAGTCTGCTGGGCCTGACGCCGAGCGACCTCGACGAGTCCAGGTCGCAGATCAGCCACGGCGAAACCGTGCGCGAGACCGCCAATATGATCTCCTTCGTGACCGAGGTCATCGGCATCCGCGATGACCTCTACATCCACGAAGGACACGAATACATGCAGACCGTCGCGGCGGCGGTCGCGGAGGGCCACCAGGCCGGCGTGCTGGCCCGGCGACCGGCGGTGATCAACCTCCAGTGCGACCGTGACCACCCCACCCAGACGCTCACCGACCTGCTGCATCTCAAGCAGACCTTCGGCTCGCTGGAGGCCCTGCGCGGCAAGCGGCTGGCCATGACGTGGGCCTATTCGCCCTCCTACGGCAAGCCCCTGAGCGTGCCGCAGGGCATCATCGCCCTGATGGCACGCCTGGGGATGGACGTCGTGCTGGCTCATCCGCCGGGATACGACCTGCTGCCCGACATCCTCGACCAGGCCGAGCGTTTTGCCGGCGAGTCCGGCGGCTCGTTCACGCGGGTCGACAGCATGGAGGCGGCCTTCCGCGACGCCGACATCGTCTACCCGAAGAGCTGGGCCCCCCTGGCGATCATGGAGCAGCGCACCGCCCTGCTCCGCGAGGGCCGCGCCGACCAGTTCCAGCAGCTTGAAAAAGAGTGCCTGGCCACGAACGCCAGGTACACCGACTGGCACTGCGACGCCGAAAAGATGGCCCTCACCCGCGACGGCGCGGCGCTGTACATGCACTGCCTGCCGGCCGACATCACCGGCGTCAACTGCCAGGCCGGCGAGGTGTCCGCCGACGTTTTCGAGCGCTACCGGCTGGCGACCTACCGCCAGGCCGGGCACAAGCCGTTCGTGATCGCGGCCATGATGATGCTCACGCGGCTGAGCGACTGTCCGGCGGCGCTGGAGCGCATCTGCCAACGGGCCGGCGCGGGCTGACACCGGCCCCGGCCCGGCCTACAACTCTCCCGTCGCCAACGGTAGAATCCGACGCAACTTGCACGCGCAGGTCACCCCGACCGGCTCACGCAAGCATGGATGTCCAGCACGCGCGGCAGGCTCCAGGCCGACAGCATGAACCAACACCCGCCAGCCAGTTCACCACCCGCGTCCAGCCCCTCGGACCGGCGTGGAACCTGGCGCGAGTACCTGCTGGTTCTGTCGGCGGCGCTGGTCCTCTACGTCACCAGCGCCGCCCCGACCGTGCTGTGGCAGGACAGCGGCCTGGCCCAGGTGCGCGTGCTGCAACGCGACCTGGTCGGCGGCCTGGGGCTGGCGCTGAGCCACCCGCTCTACTACGTGCTGGCCATCGCGGCCCAGGCGCTGCCGCTGGCCGAGTCGGCCTTCAAGACCAACCTCGTCTCGGCCGTCTTCGGCGCCGTCACGGTCGCCAACCTGTACCTGCTGCTGCGCCGGCTGACCGGTCGGCGGGGCGGAGCCGTGACCGGTGCGCTGACACTCGCCGTGGCGCACACCTTCTGGCAACACTGCGCGCTGGCCGAGGTCTACACCGTCAGCACCGCCCTGCTGACCGGCGAGCTGCTGTGTCTGCGAGCGTTCTTCGCGACCGGCCGGGGCCGCTGGCTGGTGCTGCTGGCGGCGCTCAACGGCCTGGGCATCTCCAACCACATGCTCGCGGTACTGAGCCTGGCCTGCTACGGCCTGCTGGCGCTGTGGCTGCTGGCCAGGCGGCGCGTCGGGGCCGGCACGCTGGCGGCCGCCGGCAGCGCCTGGCTGCTGGGAGCCGGCCTGTACCTGGCGCTGATCGCGAGCCGACTGGCCGCCGGCGACGGGCTGGCCGAGACGATCCGCTCGGCCCTGTTCGGGACGGGCTTTGCGCACAACGTGCTCAACGTGGCGCCGGGGCTGCGGCAGTTGCGTAACAGCGTGCTCTACCTGGGGCTGAACTTCCCGACGCCGACCGCCCTGCTGCTGATCCCGGGGACGCTGGCGCTGCTGCGGCTCGACCAGCGACCGCTGCGCTGGTGCCTGCTGGGTCTGCTGGCGCTCCATCTGCTCTGGGCGGTGCGCTACGACGTGCCCGACCAGTACACGTTCTTCATACCGTCGATCGTGCTGCTGGCGGTCGTGATCGGTCTGGGAGCCGACCGCTTCCTGGCGGCCCGTGGCGGTGGCTGGCGGATCGTGGTGGCCGGCTGCGCCCTGCTGCCGGCGGCGGTCTACGTTGCTCTGCCGAGCGTCGCCCGCCGGGCGCATCTGAACCTCGGCCTGACGCGCCAGGTGCCCTACCGCGACCCGTACAGCTACTTTCTCCAGCCCTGGAAGACCGGCTATCGCGGGGCCGAGCGCTTCGCACGCGAGGCGGCCGAGCTGCTGCCCGACGGCGCCCTGCTGGTGGCGGACGGCACCACCGTGCGGCCGATCCAGTACTTCCAGCTCACCGGGCGCTGGCCGGGCGGCGTGGCGGTCTATCCGCCGCTGCCGCGCTCGGGCCGGCGCCGTCCGCCGTTGAGGCCGCAGGACGTGGCCGGGCCGCTGGCTGCGGGGCGGCTGTTCGTGGTGACGCCGCAGCCCGGATACTGCCCGGACTGGCTGCTGGAGCAGTGCAGTTTCAGTCCGCATGGCCTTTTGTACCGCGCGTTGCCGCGCGGCGAGAGCGCGCCGCCCGGCGCCGGTCGGGGCAGTCGCGGAAGGCCGCAAGGCGGGACGGGGGATGCTGACGAAGGGGGCGCTTCGCAGAGAGCCGCGGGGCCATGAGCGTGACGAACGCTGGTCATCCCGGGCAGCCCGTCGGGCTGCGGCGTTACGCCTGGGCGCTGCCGACCGTGCTGGCAGCGCTGGTCGCGTTGCGCGTCGAGCCGCTGACGACGCTGGCGGGTCTGGTGCTGCTGTGCTACCTCCCCGGGCGTCTGGTGGCGCGCTGGACCGGGCTGGCCGGTCACTGGGACGCCGCCGGACGCAGCCTGCTGGCGGTGGCGTTTTCGCTGGTCGTATTGCCGGTGGTGCTGAATCCGCTGTGGCACCTGACCAACGCCCGCTGGCCGTTGCTGGCGGCGGTGTGGGCCTTGTTGACGCTCGGCGAGCTGGTCGAGATGGGCCTGGCGCGGCGCCGGTTGTGGCCCGAGCCGGACGCCCGCCTGGCGATGTTCGCGCGTCGCCGCACGCGCGTGGCCGGCGGCCTGATCGCGGCCCTGGTGATCCTGGCGACGATCGGCCCGTACTGGCCGACCGAGCTGCGCGGCTATCCCATGCCGGCGCTGATCCACGATTTCATCAAGCATCACGCGGTGCTCTTTTCACTCGAGCGGCAGCCGTTGCCGCTGGGCAACCCGTTCTTCGCCGACGGCGCCGCCGGCCCGACCTACTACTACCACTTTTTCTATCTCATACCGGCGACGCTGCGGGCCTGGTCGGACGGGCTGAGCATCGAACTGGCCTTCGGCCTGGCCAGCGCCCTGGTGGCCCTGGCCACCACCGGCGTGCTCTACCTGACGGTCAAACGCTTCGCGGGCGACGACAACCCCGCCATCCTCGCCGCCCTGCTGGCCACGGCCATCGGCGGCCTCGACGTAATCGCGTTGCTGATCCTGCGCCAGCCGGTCGTGACGCTCGACGCCTGGGCCGACCACCCGGTGCGCATCCATCCGCTCTTCACGCAGATGATCTGGTCGCCCCAGAACGTCCAGGGGCTCCTGGCGACGCTGGTGGCCGTGCTGCTGCTCTCGACGCGCGGCTGGTTCAAAGGCTGGCTGCTCTGGGGGCCGCTGATCGGCGCCGGGCTGGTGGGTTCGTCGGTCTGGGTGGCGGCCGGCACGCTGCCGGGCCTGGTGGTTTACTGCCTGTGGGAAACGCTGGTGCGGCCGGGATCGCGCAGCGCGGGCCTGCACCGCCTGGCCGGAGCGGCAATGGTGGCGATCCTGCTGGCGGCGGTGACGGCCCCCACGCTGCTGGGCTACCTGGAGATGTCGCGGCGGATCGGCAAGGGGCTGACGATGCAATGGCCCCGGCAGTCGCACGCCCTGCTGGGCAGGCTGACCGAACCGGGACCGCTGGCCAACCTGCTCGATCTGCCGTGGGTTCTGTCGCTCGAGTTCGGCCCGGTGCTGCTGCTGCCGCTGTGTCTGCCGCGCAGCACCTGGCGCCGGGCGTGGCAGGACGCCGGCTTGCGCTGGCTCATGATCAGCGCGGTGCTGGCGATCGGCGGCTACGTCACCTTCCGCAGCTATTTCACGTACAACGATTTCGGCCAGAAGAGCATCATGGTCGCCCTGGCCGCCGGCACGATCCTGGCTGCGTGCGTCGTCTCCGGGCCGGCGCGGCCGGTACGACCGTGGAACCCGCTGGGTTGGGGTCTGTGCGGCCAGTCGCCCCGACGACCCCGCCGCGGGCTGGGCGTGTTCGTGGCGGCCGTGTTGCTGCTGGGGCTGCCGCAGGGGTGTTACCAGGCGCCGGTGACCGCCATCAGGCGCTACCTGCCGACACAAGGCGCCCTGGGGCGCCTGGCGACGCCCGACCAGCGGCTGGCCCAGGTCGAGCACGAGGCCTGTCGCTTCCTGCGCTATGAGCTGCCGGCCGAGGCGGTGCTGCAGGCCGACCCGGGATCCGACCGGCTGCGGCTGCTGCAGGTGGCCCGCCGACCGCTGGGCGTGACGGTACTGGATTGCGACACGATGGTGTTCTACCCGGCACATCCGGACCAGCACGCCGCCGCCCTGGCGGAAGTCAGCGAGGCCCTGGCGGAAGTCCGCGACGCGGTCCGCTGCCGCGACATTCTGCTGCGCCATCACATCACGCACGTCTACGTGGGCACACTGGAGCGCCAGCGCTGGCAGGGACTGGAGAAGTTCGAGCGACGCGACTGCTTCCGGCCGGTCCATGACGACGGTACGGTGGCGGTCTACGAGCTGCTGCGCGCCCCGGACGGAGAAGCTGACCCCCGGCGCGGTCAGCCGGCCAGCGGCGGTCGGAGCCTCCGCGGGCGCCTCTCAGGCATGCGACCGGTCGGCGGGCAGCGCGTCGGCCGCGTCGGCCAGGCGCTGCTCGGCCTCCATGACGGCGGGGTGCTCGCCACCGGTCTCGATGATGCGCTTGTAGAGCGCGATCGCCCGGTCGCAGTCGCCGGCCCTTTCCGCCTTGCGGGCGGCCTCCAGCGCCAGCCAGTAATCGTCGTTGTCGGCGCGACCCGCTTCCACCCGCGCCAGCGCCAGCTTGTGCTCGACCGGCCAGGTCGAGAGCGCGAAGACGAGCACGGCGACCATGTTGACGAGCGGAACAAGCAGCAGCAGTGACCAGCCCGCAGAATAGCCGGCGCGGCGCAGGATCAGCGAAGCGACGATCAGAAGGTAGATGAGCCCCAGCGCTGTGAGTGCGTTCATGGTGGCACCTCCAGTCGGACAGTGAGTATCGAACCCTCGGTCGGCCGGTTCCCCGGGGACGCGCACCGGCGTGCGCACAGGACCCGGCGCCGGTCACCCCTCGGGCAGCCGATCTTAACTCGTACAGCTCGCAGCGGTATCAGGATTTGCAGGTATGCGGAGTCCGCTGGCTCCCGCGGGGCCTGACGGTAGCCGGCGAGCTCGGCCGCTGGCGATCCTGCAACGAACGCTCGATGGCCTGCCAGCGGCGCAGCAGCGTGTCGCGGTCGAGCGGCGCCGGCGGCTGGTCGGAGTGATCCTCGAACGCGATGGCGGTGACCAGCGTCTGGTCGGCCGTGCTGCTGAAACGCCAGGCCGTGGTGGGCCGGGCCTCCGCGAAGGCCGGGTAGTACCATCCGAGGGGCCGAGGCCCGGATTCGCCGCGGAAGACCGTTATCCCCACGTCGCCCGGGCTGAGCTGGACGACGCGGCAGCGCAGCGGCTGCTCGGGAGCGGTCAGCAGCACCTCGCCCGCGGCGGGCACGGTCAGGGCCAGATCGGGCGCGGCGTGGAACCACTGCTCGAAAGCGGCCGCCGGCTCGCTGTGACCTTCGGCCCGGTCCTCGATGAACACCAGCGGCCGGTCCCTGAGCAGGACGACGCGCCGGCTGACGACGAAGCCGGCCTGTGCCGTGTGCTCGCCGGCCACCCAGCGCAGGTCGGCGGCCTGTCCCCAGTCGGTGATCCGCGCCGCCCCGGGAAACAGGCGATAGGCATACTGCGGCAACAGCGGCACGTTGTGCGCGGCGGCCCGGCGCGCGCCTTGGGCGTGCGGGTTGTCGCTGAAATCGTAGTAGCCCGGGTCGATCAGCCAGCGGCGTTTCCAGTAGCACGTCAGGCTCAGGTAATCCTCGTGCTTGTGGGTGATGGTCTTGGCGCTGGTGAAGAAGTTGAGCTGCAGGCTCTCCCCCGCACCGCCCAGGACCGCGTAGCCGCCGTCGGGGAAGACCGCGAGGGCCGGAATCGCTGTGGGCTGCGGAAACGCCGGGGCGACGGTCATGCCGCACCAGGTATCGCCATATGCCGGCAGCGTGCCGTCGGGATAGGCCACGGTCGCGATAAAGGCACGCATGTGCTCTACGGCTTCGTCCAGCATGGCGCAGCGCAGGCCACTGGCATGCAGGAAGTCGGCGATGGCTTCGCTCAGCCGCAGCATGCCGAGCTGATAGCCAAGGGCGTTTTCGACCACGACCCCCTCGTGGTTCACCAGGTGCGCGACCTGGGCCTCGATGCGCTCGAGCCCCAGTTCGCGCAACGGGCCGGCGCCCGGCATGTCCGGCGCGTAGGCCCCCAGGGCCACCAGCGCCACGGCCTGGTAGGCGGCGTGGTTGTGGTACCGCACCGGCTGGTTCCAGGATATGAAGCCGGGAGACGAGAGCAGCTCGGCGTGCAGGCACAGGGCGCGCCGCAGGCGACCGCACAAGTCCGCATACTCGACCCGCCCGGCCAGCTCGCGATACAGCGCCGTCAGTTCGATCGCCCGATACGCCGCCGCGTGGTCGTACCAGGTGTACTTGTCGCCGCCGAAGTCGTCCTGCTCGAGATAGCGGGCCAGCCAGCGGTCGGCGTGGGCGGCGGCCTGTTGCAGGTACCACTCGTCGCCCGTGTCCCACCAGGCCCGCAAGAGGAAGTGCACTGGATCGAGCGCGTGC
>CAZRSM010000288.1:0-2468 GCA_964602755.1 uncultured Planctomycetales bacterium | reverse complement strand
GCAAGAGCACGACCATCAAGATGATCCTGGGGCTGCTCTACCCCACGCGCGGACGCGTGGCGGTCTTCGGCCGGCCCCCCGACGACGTGCGCGTCAAGGACCGCATCGGCTATCTGCCCGAGGAGTCGTACCTCTATCGCTTTCTCAACGCCCGCGAGACGCTCGACTATTACGGCACGCTGTTCAAGCTGCCGCGGCGCGAGCGGCAACGGCGGACCGAAGAGCTGCTGGAGATGGTGGGCCTCAAGTCGGCCGCCCGGCGACCGGTGGGCGAGTATTCCAAGGGCATGGCCCGGCGGATCGGGCTGGCCCAGGCGCTGATCAACGACCCCGACCTGCTGATCCTCGACGAGCCCACCAGCGGGCTGGACCCCATCGGGGCCAAGCTGGTCAAGGACATCATCCTGCGGCTGGGCCGCGAACATCACAAGACCATCCTGCTCTCGAGCCACCTGCTGGCCGACGTCGAGGAAGTCTGCGACCGCGTGACCATCCTCTACGGCGGCCGGGCACGCGTCTCGGGACGCATCGAGGACGTGCTCGCGCGGCGCGACATGCTCCAGCTCACCTGCCCGCGGCTCTCTGACGAGACGCTGCGCGAGATCGAGGAGCTCATTCGGCGGCGCGAGGGCCAGGAAGTCCGGATCGAGGCCCCGCGCGAACGGCTCGAGGCGCTCTTTTTGCGGATCGTCGAGCAGGCCCACCAGGCCCAGGTCGAGACGGCCGGCACGACCGTGGCCGGCGAGATCGCCGGCTTTCTGGGCGAGCAGCCCAGCGGACGCGAGGTCATCGAGTCGCTGGTCAAGGTCGAACCCGCCGCCGCCCCGAGCGAGCCGCAGGCCCCGGCGCCGGCCGAGCCGGCGGCCGACGAGCAGGTGCTGCGTGAGCTGACGGCGGCCGAGGAGCAGCCCGCGCCGGCCGAGCAGCCGGCGGCGGCGTCACCGGCCGAGCCGACCGGGCCGCTGCCGGGCGAGGCCGACGCCGAAGTGGACCGCGGCATCCTGGAGGAGTTGACCGGCGCCGAGCAGGAAGAGAAGGACGGAAAAACGCCATGACGCGCGTGCTGGCGATCGCCCGGCTGACGTTCTGGGAAGGCATCCGCATGAAGATCGTGCTGGTCTTCGTGGTGGTGCTGTTTTTCATCATGCTGCGGCTGCCGTTCGCGGTCAAAGGTGACGAGACGCTGGCCGGGCGGTTGCAGACGTTCCTGTCGTACTCGCTGGGGGCAGTGGGGGTCTTCTTGAGTCTTTCGACGGTCTTCCTGTCGTGCGCGACGCTGACCGACGACATCCGCCGCAAGTCGATCCACCTGGTGCTCACCAAGCCGGTCTCGCGTTTCGAAATCCTGGTGGGCAAGTGGATCGGCGTGGCCTTGCTGAACCTGCTGCTGCTGGTGCTCTCGGGGCTGGTGATTTATGCCTTCGCGGTCTACATCAAGACCCGCCCGGCGCAGTTCGTCCGCGACCGCATCAACATCGACGAGGTGATCTGGACCGCCCGGGCGGCCAGCTATCCCGAAAAGCCCGACTTCTACGAGATCGCCCGGCAGCGGATCGAGGAACGCATCAAGCAGCGCGGCGAGCTGGACGTGCCCAAGCAGCGTGCCATCCAGCAACTGGTCCACCAGATGAGCGAGGACTGGAAGCGCATCCGCCCGCTCGACCAGCGGCTGTTCGTCTTCAAGGACGTCGATCTGGCCCGCAGCAAGCAGGGCATTCTGCAGGTGAGCTTCAAGGCCCGGGCCGTGCCCGAGCGGGTCGACGAGATCCTGTACATCGACTGGGTGATGGTCGATCCCGAAACGCACGCGCCGCTGCAACTGCTGCGCACCGAGGAACGCTCGGCAGTGCGGCACCAGTTCCTGATCAAGGCCAAGGCGGTCAAGAACCAGACGGTGGCCATCGGGGTGGTCAATCCGCCGGAAAACCGTCGCAGCGCCATCTACTTCGAAGGCGACGACGGGCTGGTGCTGCTTTATCCGCAGGGTTCGTTCGCCGGCAACTACGTCAAGACGCTGCTGCTGATCTTCTACCGGCTGGCGTTTCTGAGCGCCATCGCGCTGTTTTTCGGCACTTTCGTGTCGTTTCCGGTGGCGTGCTTCTGCGTGCTGTGCATCTTTCTGTTCTGCATCGGCGTACCGTGGTGGCTGGAGGCGATCGGGGCGGACATCACGCGCCCCAATCCCAAGATCGACCCTTACGGGGCCCTGGGCCCGCTGGTGCGTACGGTGCTGGTGCCGATGCTGAAGGTGGGGCTGCCCAACTTCTCGGCCTACAGCGGGGTCGAGAAGCTGATCGACGGGCGCGTGATCGAGACCGGGCTGATGATCAAGGGGGCCGCCCACACGCTGGTCTACGGGCTGACGCTGCTGCTGCTGCCCGGCTGGCTGATCTTCCGCTCGCGCGAAGTGGCTCAGGTGATCGTCTAGGCCGGCGGGGCCGGGCCGCCGCGGGGCTGGCGAGGAACGT
>CAZRSM010000287.1:0-2273 GCA_964602755.1 uncultured Planctomycetales bacterium | reverse complement strand
CGCCACCGACAACGACGACGTGCTGGCCGATTTCACCACCACCGGCCCCGAAATGTCCGTCGTCGCCCCCGGCACGCAGATCTACTCGTGCTGGGACACCGCGATCAAGCCCAACACGTATGTCTACGACGGCGGCACGTCGATGGCCTGCCCGCACGTTTCCGGCCTGGCGGCCCTGATCTGGTCGGCCAACCCGGAGCTCACCAACGACCAGGTCCGCTACCTCATCGAGTCCACCGCCGACGACCTCGGCACGCCGGGCTGGGACCCGGATTACGGCTGGGGACGGATCAACGCCTTCGCGGCGGTCAGCGCCGCCATCCAGCCGCACGTGGACGGCGATATCGACGGCGACGGCGACGTGGACCTGCAGGACCTGTCGATCCTGCTGGCGTCGTATGGCTCGTGCGACGGCGACGTCAACTACCTGCCCGAAGCCGACATCGACGGTAGCGGCTGCGTGGACCTGCAGGACCTGTCGCTGCTGCTGGCGAACTACGGCTACGGAACATAGCGTCATCGGCGGGCACTGCCCGCCCGACACGCTTCATGATGCCGGCGGAGTGGAAGCCCGGTTCGGCGGCTCACAGGCCGCCGGAACGGGCTGCGCTCTGCGCCGCGCGAGCAGGAAGCCCCAGACGAACGCGATCGTGCTGCCGGCCGGGGCGTACCACGGCCAGGAGATCGTGCGGATCGTCGGCTGACCGGCCTGATCCGGCGGACCGTGCCAGTAGCCGTGGTAGTTGAACCACAGCATCAGCGCAAGGCCCGAAAGCAGAATCAGCGTCTGCGGATAGTCGCGCGCCAGCAACGCGACCAGGCCGCGACGCTGCGCGCTCCAGTCATGCAGCGCCGCGGTCGCCTGCGAGGCGGCCGCAAGCTGCCAGATCCAGACCATCAGCAGGATGGCGGCGAAGCTCCAGCAGACGACGTGGGTCCACGGCTGGTGCCAGACCAGCGCGAACACCGAAACCACCGAGAGCGGCCCGGAGTACATGAACCCGCGACCGTCGATCTTCAGCGGCAGAAAAGAAAGCGCGAACCCCGCCAGCAGGGCGCCGCCGGTGTAGCCCACCATCGCCAGTCCGAGATCGAGGATCGATTTGTATTGCTCGCGCACCTCGGCCGCGAAGTACGCCATCACGCACAACACCACGCCCCAGAACAACACGAACATGCGACCAACGAAGACGGAGTGCCGGTCTTCCGCGGTCGCCGACCGGCGCTCGGCCAGCTCCTCGATGTTGCCCGAGAGCGAAACCTCGATGCCCCTGCTGCGCAGGTAGCGCTCACGCAGCGGATTGTAAAACGCCGACATGACCACCTGGCTCAACGCCGTCAGGATGCCCATCAGACTCGATATCGCGGCGGCAAAGATCGCGGCGACAATCAGCCCCTTGAGACCGCGGGGGATGCGTTCGAGGATGAAGATCGGGAAGATGCGGTCGGGCGTCTGCTGGTACATCGCGTACGCTTCGCCGCGCAGGTTCGGAAAATCCGGGTGGGCCGGGGCGGCGAGGAACTCGGCGGCCGCATCGGGGGCGGGGTGCTGCTTGTAGTAGGCGTAAAGCCCGACGCCGACGAGCATGACGGTCAGCGTGACGAACTGGCTGGCGGTGCTGCTGATGATCGCCCAGCGGGCGGCGCGCTCGTCCTTGCAGCAGAACATGCGCTGCGCGAGCAACTGGTCGGTCCCGTAGGCGCCCAGGCCGCCCCACGTGCTGGCGATGGTCGCGGTCCAGATCGTGTACTGCCGCGCCGGGCTGAGGCTGAAGTCGAAGAACGTGAACTTGCCCCAGGGGCCGCACTCCTTGGCCCCCCAGCCGATGCGGAACATCTCGCTCCACCCGCCGTGGAGGTAGTGCGCCACGGTGCCCAGCGCGACCACCGCCCCCAGCAGAAAGACCAGGAACAGGATCACGTCGGTCCAGATGACGGTCGTGATGCCTCCGATCAGCGTCCACGAAATCGACACCACCCCGATCAGGATGATGGCCCAGGCAAGCTCGTTCAGACCGATGTGCGTGGCCAGCCACATGAGCTGATCGTGCAGCACGACGTTGACGACCTCGGCGGTGAGGTAGACGCGGGCGGCCTGGCCGAGGATGCCGCCGAGCGAGAACAGCACGGTCGTCATGCCGCGCACGTGGCCGCCGAGCTGGTTGCCCATGTAGTCGTAGGGGCTGTAGATCTCGCGTTTGTAGTACGCGGGCACGAGCACGTAGCCGACGATGATCCGCGCCAGCAACGAACCGATGATGCCGAGCTGGAGG
>CAZRSM010000286.1:0-4350 GCA_964602755.1 uncultured Planctomycetales bacterium | reverse complement strand
CAGGTAATGAGCAAGCGCCGCGACGACCAGTCGGTATTCGATGAGCCGCACCTGCGGCCCGACGCCGCCCGACCCGACCCTGCCGAACACAAGGCCCGGCGGACCATCGAACGTGAGAAGGCCCGCAAAGGCGTCCTGCCGCCCGAGCAGAGCGTCTTCGACGAGCCGGACATCCTGCCCGGCCGCGGAAGCGAGCGAATCGAGCGCGACTGGTCGTGCAGCCGCTGCGGCTACAACCTGCGCGGGCTCGAGACCGGCCACCCCTGCCCCGAATGCGGACACATCGAGCTGTACCGCCCGCCGCCCGACGGTGCCCCCAGCTACGGCCAGTGGCTCAGCGAGCGGGAGGAGGCCGTCGGACCGGCCCGCGGCTGGTGGGTGGCGCTGACAGTGGCCCTGGCGGGTTCTGTTCGCTGGCGGCTGCCCGGGAGGCGATCGGCCGCTGGATCGAGTGGTACAACGCCGAGCGGCCGCAACAGGCCTTGGGCTACCGCACGCCCGACGAGACCCACGCAGCGTCGCTACGCGACGCTGCGTGATAGACAACGAGGTTGTCCGGCAACGAGGGTACACTACAGGCTTCGCCCCCCCTGTAAGTCCCCCTGGAAGGGGGGACGGGCGCACCGGGCGCTCACCGCATTCGCGGCCGGCAACGGCCACGCCATGGTCCTTGGCGTCTTTGGCGGCCTCTTGGCGCCCTTGGCGGTTTCTTGGCGATCTTGGCGGTTTCTTGGCGACCTTGGCGGTTTCTTGGCGACCTTGGCGGTTTCCGGCTGGCGGGGTGGCACGGCCGTGTCGGCCGTGGTTGCAGCCCCTCGATCCCCTGATCACTGTTCCCTGCGCTGGTCTGTCTACACCTCGCGCAGGTGGTGGCCCATCTTGTACTTCTTGGCCTGCAGGTAGCGGCGGTTGACTTCGTTGGGTGGCATTTCGATGGGAATCTGCTCGACGACTTCCAGCCCGTAGACCGCCAGGCGGCTGATCTTCTTGGGATTGTTGGTAAGGATGCGCACCTTGCTCAGGCCGATGTCGCGCAGGATCTGTGCCCCGGTGCCATAGTCGCGCCGGTCGGCCGGCAGGCCCAGTGCGAGGTTGGCCTCGACGGTGTCCAGTCCCTCGTCCTGGAGCTTGTAGGCCTTGATCTTGTTCGCCAGGCCGATGCCGCGGCCTTCCTGGCGCAGGTAGACCAGGGCGCCGCGCCCCTCGCGGGCGATCATCGCCATCGCGGCCTGGAGCTGCTCGCCGCAGTCGCAGCGCATCGAGCCGAAGACGTCGCCGGTAAGGCACTCGGAATGCACGCGCACCATGACCGGCTCGTCGAACTGCCGCGGCCGCCCGGTGGGGTCCAGCTCGCCCACGTCGCCCATGCACAGGGCTACGTGCGTGCCGCGGTCGGCCCGCGAGCGGTAGGCGATCAGCCGCCAGGTGCCCCACGAGTTCTGCAGGGGGATCGATTCGATGCGCTGCACGAGCCGCTCGCGCTTCATGCGGTACTCGATCAGGCTGGCCACCGTGCACATCTTGATGCCGTGGCGCCGGCAGAACTCGGTCAGTTGCGGTACACGGGCCATCGTGCCGTCTTCGTTGAGGATTTCGATGATGGCGGCCGCCGGCATGAGTCCCGCCAGCCGACACAGGTCCACCGAGCCTTCCGTCTGCCCGGCCCGCACCAGCACCCCGCCGTCACGGGCCATCAGCGGGTTGACGTGTCCGGGACGCACGAAGTCTTCGGCTCTGGCTTCCTCGGCCACCGTGTGGCGGATGGTGGTGGCGCGGTCGTAAGCCGAGACGCCGGTGGCGACGCCCAGGTGCGGGGCGGCATCGATGGTGATGGTAAAGGCCGTCCCGAAGCGACTGGTGTTGCGCGGCGTCTGCGGCTCGAGCTGCAACTGTTCGCAGCGGGCGCGGGTCAGGGCGACGCACAGCGTGCCGCGGCCGTGCTTGAGCATGAAGTTGACCTTCTCGGGCGTGATGTGCTCGGCCGGGCAGACCAGGTCGCCTTCGTTCTCGCGGTCTTCGTCGTCGACCAGCACGATGAGGTTGCCGGCGCGCAGCTCCTCGAGGATTTCCTCGATGGGCGCGAAGGGACCGCCCGCGTTCTCGGATTGGTTGCTCATGGGGCAAAGCTCCGCGGACGTCGGTACAGGCGACGCCGATCAACACACGATTCTAGCAGCCGAGCGGTTGCAATGGTATGTCACCGACCAACTTATGCGCCACCGGGGCCAAGCGCTGCCGGCCTCGACGCGCCGAGCACGCCGCCGCAGCGGCCCGCCACGACCTGCGCGGCGCAGATCGCCAAAGTGTGCCGCTGCCGCCCTCCCCTGTCGGCCGCCAAGCTGGTATAACACGCTGTAAGGTAGCTTTTAGGGCAGGAGTATCGACATGCGGCGGCGATTCGGCGTGGTCTACCATCTCTGGAACGCGAGCTCTGCGACCGACGAGCTGCTCGACCGTCTCATCGGCGAGGTCGGCGCAGAGATGCTGGTCGTGCCGGTAGTAGGCGGCCCGCGCGTGCAGTTTCGACCCCAGGCCGCCGGCGAGCAGCCGCACCTGATGGTCACCGAGGGCGGCTGGCACTACCCGCCGCAGGCCGAGGCCTACCGCACCACGGCGGTGCGCCCGCGGACAGCGCGCTGGATGGGCAAACGCGACGTGCTGGCCCGCGTGGCCGAGCTGGCCCGCAAACGCGACATCGAACTGCTGCTGGGTGTCGATCTGCGTGGCTGCGCGCTGCTGGCCGATCACCACCCCCACCTGCGCTGTCGCAACGCCTGGGGCGAGAGTGAACCGGGCAGCGGCCTGTGCGTGCTCAACCCCGAGCTGCGCGAGCTGGCCACCGACGTGCTGCGCGACCTGCGACGCTACGGCCCCGCCGGTTTCGAGCTGGCCAACTGGCTGCCGGATGTCCCGGCACTGCCGGCGCCCCGGCCGCTCGAACACACGCCGACAGCCCGCGGACTGCTGGACGTATGTTTCTGTCCGGCGTGCCGACAGGTGGCCGTCTCGGCCGAAATCGACCCCGACGCGGCCGCCCGCAGCGTCCGGCTGCGCATGGAGCAGGCCCTGGGCAGTCCCGTCGCGGACGCCGCGGCCGATCCGCTGGCTGACGACGAGGTGCTGGCCGGCTACGTGGCCGCGCGGCGCCAGGCGGCCGCCGCCTGGTATCGCCAGGCGCTGCGTGGCGGCGACGGGCGGGATTATCTCACGGTCCGTCATCCCCCCACCGGTGCCCTGGGTTGGCACCAGCCGTCGCTGACGCCGCTGCTGGAAGCCGCCGGCTGTGTGCTGGTTTCCGGCCCGGAGGCTGCCACGCGGCCAACCATCGCCGACATCCGGCCGGCCGGCTGCGTGCTGGAAGTCTGGCGGCCCGCGGTGCAGACGGCCGAGGAGTTGGTCAAGCAGGTGGTCGCGGCGGCCGAAGTCGGCGGCGACCCGATCATCCTGACCGGGATCGACGAAGCGCCGGCCGAGGTCGTCGATTGGCTGCGCAAGGCGGTGCGCTTTGCCCGGCGAGTGTAAGCGGTCGCGCCGCAGCCTTCCGCGAAGCGGGTTGGGCGCTGTCGGCCTATCTGCTAGCATTGGCGTCCATGATGGCCAGGTGGATTGGACAGGTCGGGCCGAGGCGCCGCCGGCGAGGCGCGCCCGCCTTGCCGGCAGCTCGTCCGGCAAGCAGTAGCTGGATTGCGGCGCTCGGTCTGGGGCTGGCGCTACTGGGCGGTTGTCAGCGCGAGCAACCGCAGCCGCCGGCTTCTCAGCCCAGCCAGGCGCCGCCGCGGCACTTGCCCGAACTGGAGTTTCCGGTCGAGTTGCGCCAGGCACATCCCGAGGTGAGCGCGTTCCTCGACGAGTTTCTCTCCACCTGCCTGGTGGGCGACTATCTGGGTTATCGCAAGCTGGTCAGCCGCATGTTCGAGCCGGAGAGCCGCGAGCGCTTCGAGGCCATCTACCAGGCCATCGAGCGCGTGCGGGTCGAGAGCATCGAGCAGGTTCGGTTCGGCCGGCTGCCGCCGCCGGTGTATCGGGTGGTCAGCCTGGTCGAGCTGAGCCCCGAGCGGCGGGTCAAGCTGCGGCAATCGCACAAGCAGGTGGCCATCCTGGTGTTCAAGGAAGGCGGTCAGTGGCGGATGGCGCCGGCCCCGGCGGCGTTGCAGCCCTCGCAGAAAAAGCGCCCGCCCGCCAGCGCCCCGGCCTCGGCCCCCGCCAGCGCTCCGAGTTTTCCCTGGGACACCGAGGGCGACTACTAGAGCAGGTCCAACCGCCAAGGACGCCAAACCGCGGGTGGACACCGCCCACCTGCGGGAGAGGAACGCAGGGGCGAAGAGATAGGCGCTGCTGGCGGTTTTGTCA
>CAZRSM010000285.1:0-5395 GCA_964602755.1 uncultured Planctomycetales bacterium | reverse complement strand
ACCGGGGCCGAATAGGCCACGTCGTCGACCAGGATGCACAGTTTCTTGCCGACGTTGGCACCGGTCAGGCGTCCGAACAGGTCGCCGCCGATCGGATCCAGCGTGAAGCTGACCGCCGGCCGGCCCATGTTGTCCCGCGTGCGTCCGGCCGACTTGAGCCGCCACTGGGCGCCGCCGTGCTTGGCGTGCAGCAGCCCGTCCTGGGGCGTGGTCTTGGCCAGCACGTACCACTCGTCCTGGTACTTGTCAACCACGTACTTGGCGGCGATCTTGGGCGAGGTGCGCGGATCGAGCGACTTGAGCTCCGAGGGCGACTGCAGGTCGAAGAACGCCAGCGGGTTGTCGATCCTGAACCAGCCGTAGAACTCGTCCGAAGCCGCCCGCGGGCCGCGTTCGTGCAGCAGCTTGCGATAGCGATCGTACTTGGTCAGGTTGTCCGGGCTGGGCTCGGCCAGGATGCGGAACTCGAGCACGCCCGCGCCGCGCAAGAGCCGCTGCAGGTCGGCCGGCCCTTCCAGCGGCGCCCGCCGCGACGCCCAGATGTCGAACTTCTCGATCACGTCGTCGATCCGCTGGGCCAGGGCCGGATACTGTTTCTTCAGGTCGGCCACGCTGGCCTTGCGCCGCTCGGAGTTGCGGTCCATCTCCAGGATTTCCTGGAAACGCCGATCGTCGAAGTTGGTGTCCAGCACAGTCTGGATCGCGTCGTCCAACCCCTCCTCAGCGTGCCGCAAGGCAAGGCGCAACTGCTTCATGTCGGGCTGCGTGGCCGGCTGGGTCTGACCCGCCGCGGCCTGCTCGGCCTTCTGCAGAGCGGCCACCGCCCTGGTGTACTCGTCGTAAGCGCGGGCCGCCTCGCGCAGGGCTTCCAGCCGCTCGGCCACGCCCTGGGCCAGCTCCGCCAGCCGCGACTCGCGCTGATCAGCCGGCAGACGCAGCGCTTCCTCGATCTGGCTGCGCCGCACGTTCATCTCGAGCAGCTTCTGCCGCGCCTCCAGGTAGTCGGCCTTGAGCTTGGCGTTCTCGGCCGGCGGCAGCGGCATCTGGATCTCCAGCCGGTTGCGCCCCAGCACGCGCCAGGTCAGGCCGTATACGCCGCGCGGATCGACGCGCTTCTGCAGCAGCGTCTTCATCTGCTCAGCCAGATACGGATTGTTCTCTCCCGGTTCTTCCTGAATCTCGAAGATCAGCGAAACGCCGCCTTCGATGTCCAAACCGCCGCGCAGCTTCTCCTTGGGCGGATAGACCAGCCACGCCGCCATCAGCAGCACGATGACTATCAACGCTATTCGTTGCGGTAGACTCTTTTCCCACATGTTCGCTACTTCCTGATCAATCGAGCCAAGCGACCAGCCGACAGCCCGCAAGCACCGCGGCACCGCCTGCGACAATCACGACTCACTGCCGACTTCCCACCCCTCCGGCGGCAAGCAAATCGGGCCGGGACGCTCTTTTTCCCCTGGAAAACCCCAAAAAACGTGCCGTGGACACGCCAGGCGACCGCGCCCGGGGACGTGCCCCCGCGTCAGATCAGTGGTGGCCCGGTGCGCAACAGACAGGTGCGAAAAACCCCGGCCTCGCGCCACGCCTGCGCCGCGTCGGCCCCGGGGCTGTGCGACCACTGCCACAGCGGCACAAGCCAGCCGCGGTCCGGCCAGTTGGCCACCGCCTGCCCCAAGACCAGTCGCGGTCCGTGATCGCCGTCGCTGCGCCACGTCGCGGCCGGCAACGGCGTTCGGCTGAGCGCCGCCGCCAGACGCAGGTGTCCCGGCCAGCGCGGCGGCGCGACGTCGGGCACCAGGCTGACCAGCTCGAGATGCGGTGTCTTCTTGGACGGGTGATGCTCGGCGGCCTGGTCGGCCGGCTGCGCGGCCGAGGGTGCCTCGGGCGCCGGCAGGGTGCAGACCTTCTGTTGCACCGCCGCCACCAGCAGCAGACCGACGCCACACGTGGTGCGCAAAGCAAGTTGTGTCAGCGCAACTCGCATGAACCGCACATGATAGCCATGCGTCGCAGGGCTGCCAACCGCGCGGCGAACCTACGCCCGATCCCCACCGCCAGCCAGCTCGCGGGCCTTACAGGCCTGGGCGTAGGTCGCATATCCCCCGCCGAGGTTGGTGCAGTCGAAGCCGAGCTGCCCGAGCAGGCGGCAGGCATAGTACCCGCGCTGACCGGCCTGACAGGTGACCAGCAGCGGCTTGTCCTTGCCGATGCGCCCGACCTGCTCCCTGAGCAACGGCAGCGGGATATTATCGGCACCGGGAATGCTGCCGAACTTGCGCAGCTCTTCGGGGTTGCGCACGTCGATCACGTGGTGGCCGGCCAGCACCTGCTCGTCGACCTGGTCGGCTTCGATACTGCGCACGTCGCCGCGCAGCTTGTTGGCCGCCACGAAGCCGGCGATGTTGAGCGGGTCCTTGGCCGATCCGAACTGCGGCGCGTAGGCCAGCTCGAGCTGTTCCAGGTCGCAGGCCGTCAGGCCGGCCTGGATGGCCACCGCCAGCACGTCGATGCGTTTGTCGACGCCCTCGCCGCCGACGATCTGGGCGCCCAGTACGCGACCGTCGTCGCAGCGGTACAGCAGCTTGATGGTCATCGGCTGCGCGCCGGGGTAGTAGCCGGCGTGCGATTTGGGCCGCACGTAGACGTAGTCGAACGCTGCGCCCCGCTGTCGCAGGCGTTTGGCCGAGGCCCCGGTGCAGGCCGCCACGGTGTCGAAGACCCGCACGATGGCCGTCCCCTGCACACCGCGGAAACGCGACGGCCGCCCGCAGATGTTGTCCGCCGCGGTGCGCGCCTGGCGGTTGGCCGGGCCGGCCAGCGGCAACATGGTCGGTTCGTCGAGAACCGCGTCGCGGACTTCGACGGCGTCGCCGACCGCGAAGATGTGCAGGTCGCTGGTGCGCATGTGCTCGTCGACCACGATGGCCCCGCGTTCGTTGAGCTTCAGCCCGGCGGCCCGGGCCAGGTCCGTATCCGGCCGCACGCCCACCGCCAGGATGGCCAGGTCGGCCGGGATGCTCTGTCCGTCGCGCAGCTCGACGCGCAGCCGGCCGTCCTGCTCGGCAAATGCCGTCACGGCCTGGTTGAGACGGACGTCGATACCCTGGCCGGTCAGTTGCTCGTAGATCGGCACGACCATCTCGGGATCGAAAGGCGGCAGGACCTGCGGCAGCAGCTCCACCACCGTCACCTGCAGCCCGCGGCGACGCAGGTTCTCGGCCATCTCCAGACCGATGAACCCCGCCCCCACCACCACCGCCGAGCCGGCCCCCCTGTCGACCAGGGCCTTGATACGGTCGGTATCGGGCAGGTTGCGCAGCGTGCAGACCTGCGGCAGATCGACGCCCGGCAACGGCGGCCTGATCGGTGCCGCTCCCGGCGCCAGCAGCAGGTAGTCGTAGCTCTCCGTGTACTGGCGGTCGGCCTCCAGGTCGCGCACCGTCACGCGCCGGGCCGCCGGCTCGATGGCCACCACCTCGTGGCGGGTGCGGATGTCGAGGTTGAAGCGGGCCCGCATGGCCCCGACCGTCTGCACGAGCAGGTCTTCGCGCCGCGGAATCTCGCCGCCGATGTGATACGGCAGGCCGCAGTTGGCGAAGGCGATGTCCGGACCGCGTTCGAACAGCACGATGTCGGCGAACTCATCCAGCCGTCGCAGCCGGGCGGCGGCGGTTGCCCCGCCGGCCACGCCACCCACGATCAGCACGCGCTTGGAGGGCTTGGCGCTCATCTCGCGAGAGTCTCCTTGTCGCTGTTACGCCGTCGGCGACCAACCCGCCGCCGCAAACGGTCGCCGCTCCTGGTCGTCATCCCCCGCCGCCTGAACGGCGACAATTGTAGTCGCACCTCGCCTTCCCGCCAGACGATGCCCCGTCAACGGCCGACCGCGCGACACCCCGGCTCTCCGGCCGGGATGCCGCGCGGTCGCGCGGGCTTCGTCGGATTGACGGCGGCGCCCCTCGGAGCCGGTCTTCCGGGCAGCGGCCGCCCCGTCCGCTCTCAGCGGATCGTCAGATCGAACGGCATCAGGCAGCCGAAGTGCTCGCGGTTGATCAGCTCGATGCGGTCCATGACGCTCATCAGCGTGGCGGCCTGGTCAGGCCCCAGGCGCTGCACCAGCGGCAGCAAGGCCCGCAGCAGCGGATCGGCTGCGGCCCCCCCCCTGACGTTGGTGGACATCTCCCACTCGTCTTCCTGCTCCTGGCCGGTCAGGGCCGCCACGATGGCGTCCAGCGGGTTCTGCGGCTCGGGCAGCACGTACAGCTCGTAGTCGTCGCCCAGCCCGGCCTTCTCGACGGCGTACTCGATGGCGTCGCCCAGGCCGCCGATGCGATCGATCAGTCCCAGCTCGAGCGCCTGGCTGCCGGTGAAGACCCGCCCGCCGGCGATCTCTTCGAGGTCTTTCTTGAGCCGGTCGCCGCGCGACTGCTTGATACGACCCTTGAACTGCTCGTAGACGTCGTTCATGTAGTCCTGGATGAGCTGCATCTCCTCCTCGGTCCAGAGGCGGTTCATGGACCACAGGTTGGAGTGCTTGCCGCGGGCGAAGGCGGCGTGGGTGATGCCGAGCTTGTCTTCCATCAGGTCTTTCCAGACGAACTTGCCGCCCACCACGCCGATCGAGGCGGTGATGGTGGCCCGGTCGGCAAAGATGACGTCGCCGGCCACCGAAACGTAGTACCCGCCGCTGCCGGCCACGTTGCCCATGCTGACGATCACCGGCTTCTCCGACGCGCAGCGCGATGCGGCCTTCCACATGATGTCGCTGGCCAAAGCCGAGCCGCCGGGCGAGTCGACGCGTACCACGATGGCCTTGATGGCGTCATCGCTGTAGGCCTTCTCGAAAGCCGCCCGGATGGTGGTCGAGCCGGCGTTGCCGCCGCCTCCGAAGGGGCCCTGCTCGGTCTTGCCGGTGGTGATGTTGCCGTCTACGTAAATGAGGGCGATCCCCTCCTCGCGCGGCTCCTGCTGCTTCTGCATCATCTCGCCCAGGAGCTGGAAGATGGCAAAGGGGTTCTCGAAGTCGATCTCGAGCTCGTCGTCTGCGGCCAGCGTCTTGACCACCTCGACGTCCTTGCCGTACTCCTTGCGGATCATGCGCTTGAAGTCGGCGAACGAGCCGACGTAATCGACCAGGCCGGCTTTGAGGGCCTTTTCGGCCGACCAGGGCCCCTCGTCGACCAGCGCCTTGACCTGCGCGACCGACATGCCGCGGCCCTTCGCGATCAGGCCGATCCAGGCGTCGTACAGCTCGTCCAGCAGCCAGTTGACGTTCTCGGCCGCCTCGGGGCTGGGACCGGTGCGCGTGAACGGCTCGAGCGCGCTCTTGTACGCCCCGCAGTGCGTGAACTGGGCCACAATGCCGATCTTGTCGAGCAGGTTCTTGAAGTAG
>CAZRSM010000284.1:0-5778 GCA_964602755.1 uncultured Planctomycetales bacterium | reverse complement strand
CATTCGCTGCCTCGACCCTCCCCCGCGCCCCTCCCTGGAAGGGAGGGGAGTTTCGCGGCACGCGCGCCGCGCGCGTCTTGTTCAGCCGGATGGTGGGCAGTGCCCACCCTGCGAAACGCCGCCGGCGGATTCGCGCCGCCGACGGACAGCCGCGCCGCTGACGCACCCGACCGTCCCCCCTTTCAGGGGGGACCACAGGGGGGTCGAAGCCGGCGGATTCGCGCCGCCGGCGGACAGCCGCGCCGTCGGCGCAGCGCAACAATTCGCCATTCGGCACTGGCCATTCTTCTATTCACCGCCCGCGCCGCGGGGCGCTTATTCCTCTCCCCGCGGCCGCCGGTTGCGGCTGAGCTTCAGCAGCAACGCCGGCTCGGGCAGCCGCAGCAGTGTGCAGACCAGCACGAAGACCGCCGTGCCGAGCAGCAGGGCGCCCAGCGTGTCGGCGGCGCGGGCGAGCACGACCGGCCAGCCGGCCTGCGCGAGCGCTGCGGACCACCAGTGCCGCACCGCGACAGCGGCCAGCGCGGCCGCGGCGGCGGCTGCCAGCATGCGGGCCACCGCCCCGGCGGCCTGCCAGTCGCCCAGTCGGGCGCCGGCGTGGCGCCGCAGCAGCACCAGGCCGATGACCACCGCCAGCGACGAGGTGGCCGCGCTGGCGATCGCAAAGGCCGCCTCGCGGATGGCCGGGTTCCATACCAGTGCCAGGCTCAGGCCGACGTTGATCGGCATCAGCGCCAGGCTGATCTTCACCGGCGTGCGCACGTCGCCGAGGCTGTAGAAGCCGCGCAGCACAATGTGGTTGGCGCAGAAGGCCCACAGCCCCAGTCCATAGAATACCAGCACGTGGGCGGCGCGGGCCGTGTCGGCGGGCGTGAAACGGCGGTATTCGAACAGCAGCCGGACGATCGGCTCGGCCAGCACCAGCATCAGTGCTCCGGCTCCCAGGCCGACGAACAGGGCCAGCCGCAACGCGGCGGTGGCCTGGTGGCTCCAGTTCTCCATCTGGCCCCGGGCCGCCAGGCGGCTCAAGGTGGGCAGGGCGGCGACCGCCAGCGAGATTCCCAGCACACCCAACGGAAACTGATACAGCCGCTGGGCCACGGTGACTGCCGAGAGCGCGCCGGCCTGCAGCGGATAGTCGAAGTGCCAGCCCGGCAGCGTGGTGCCGGCCGTCCCGTCGGCGGTGAGCAGCTTGCAGACCGTGGCGTCGATGAACGTACTGACCAGCAGCACACCCTGGCCGGCCAGAACCGGCGGCATCATGCCCAGCATGCCCGCCACGTGCGGGTCGCGCGGCCGCCACGACCAGCCCAGCGTCACGCCGTGCCGGCGCAGAACCGGCAGCAGCACCGCCACCTGCAACCCGCCGGCGACCAGCACCGCCAGGGCTACGCCGAAGATCTGCTGCTCGGGCTGGCTGCCCAGCGCGGGGGCCAGGTAGACGATGCCGGCGATCATGACCAGGTTGAGCACCACCGGCGTCAAGGCCGCGGGCACGAAGCTGCCGACGCAATTGAGAATGCTCGAAAACAGGGCCACCACGCAGATGGCCAGCATGAACGGCAGCATCAGGGCCGTCAGCGAGAGCGTCAGCGAGCGTTGCGGCCCGTCGGGCGCCAGCAGCCAGATGACCACGATGAGGGCTTCGATCAGCAGCATCACGGCCACGATGCTGACGGTCAGCAGGGCCAGCGTGCGGGCCAGCAGTTTCCACGCCGCCGGTGGCCCGTCGTGTTCGAGCGTGCGCGTGAAGGTGGGCACGAAGACCGCCGCCAGCGTGCCTTCGCCGAACAGGCGGCGGAAGAGGTTGGGGATCAGAAAGCCGTAGTTGAACGCATCCAGCGTGCCGCTGAGCGTGAAGGTGTGCACCAGGAGCATGTCGCGCACCAGCCCGGTGATGCGACTCGTCAGCGTGCAGGCGGCGATGGCCCGCGCCGAGCTGTGGACCGGGGCCGGTTTGCTCATCGTGCCGAATGATAGCGGATCAGGCCCGGCAGCGGCGTCAGGCCAGCAGGTCGATCAGTTCGAAACGCCCCACGTCGACCAGCCCCTGGTCGGTGAGCTTCAGCTCGCCGATGACCGACAGGCTCAAGAACGCCAGGGCCATGAACGGGCGGCGCAGCTTGCCGTCGAGGGCCTCGGCGGCGCGGTGCAGGTTCTGCAACTGGCGGCTGAGCGTCGGGGCGTCCGCGGTGCTCATCAGGCCGGCGATCGGCAGCGGTACGTCGGCCAGCACCTTGCCGTTCTTGACCACGCAGAAACCGCCGCGTGTTTTGACGATGTGCACTGCCGCGGTGTACATGTCGTGGTCGTTGGTGCCGGCGATGATCAGGTTGTGCGAGTCGTGGCTGACGCTCGAAGCTATTGCGCCCGAGGAGAACCCGAAGCCGCGCACGAACCCCAGGCCGATGTTGCCGCTGGCCTGGTGGCGTTCGATCACCGCCAGCTTGCACAGGTCGCGCTTGGGGTCGGCGTGCAGGCGGCGGCCGTCGGCCCGCAGCTTCTCGATCGAGCGCCCGGTGTCGATGCGGTCTTCCATGACCTCGATCACGTGCACGTCGAAGGTGCCCTCGTGCGGGACGTTGATGGCGAAGTGCTCGGGTTCGAGCCAGTGCACGTTGATGCTGCTGCGCAGCATCTGGGGCCGGCGGACGTTGGCGTTGAGCTCGAAGTGTTCGCCATCGGCATAGACCAGCCGGCCGCAGTAGTACACCCGGCTGACGCGGCACCGTTCGAGGTCGTCGAGGATGGCCAGCGAAGCCAGCCTGCCCGGCGCCACGGCGCCCAGGTCGGCCAGGCCGAAATGTCGCGCCGTGTTGATGGTCGCCAGCTTGACGGCGTGGACGGGGTTGAGGCCCAGGGCCACGGCCCGGCGGATCATGTGGTCGATCTGGCCTTCGGTCAGCAGATCGTCGACGTCCTTGTCGTCGGTGACGAACATGAAGCGGTCGAGCGTTTCCGGCTTTACCAGCGGCAGCAGGGCTTCGAGGTTGCGCGCCTGGCTGCCCTCGCGGATCATGATGCTCAGGCCCAGCCGCAGTTTCTCGGCAGCTTCCTCGGCGGTGGTGCATTCGTGGTCGGAGCCGATGCCGGCGGCCACGTAGGCACACAGGTCGTGGCCGCTCAGGCCGGGGGCGTGGCCGTCGATGGGGCAATGGTCGGCGAGGGCCAGCTTGTCGAGGCAGTCGGGGTCGCCGCCGATGACGCCGGGGTAGTTCATCATTTCGGCCAGTCCCAGCACCCAGCGGTCGGCCAGCAGCGGTTCGAGGTCGAGGGCCTGCAGCTCGCCGCCGGCGCTTTCGAAGTGCGAGGCCGGCACACACGAGCTGGCCATGAAGTAGACGTGGATGGGGCAGTACTTGCTCGAGGACAGCATGAAGCGGATGCCCTCGGCGCCCATCACGTTGGCGATTTCGTGCGGGTCGGTTATGACGGCGGTCGTGCCGTGGCCGGAGACCACGCGGGCGAACTCGGGCACACTGAGCATCGACGATTCGATGTGCACGTGTCCGTCGATGAAGCCGGGGCAGATCCAGCGGCCGGCCAGGTCCACCGTCTCGCGGCCCTCGTAACGGCCGATGCCGGCGATGCGGTCGCCCACGATGGCCACGTCGCCTTCGTGGATCTCGCACGAGAGGACGTTGACGATCCGTCCGTTCTTGAGCACCAGGTCGGCCGGCTCACGGCCGGCGGCGACGGCGATACGCTTTTGCAGGTCCATCGTTTGCGTCCTGACAAGCTCCGGCGGCCGGGCCACCCGCTCACTGCCCTCCCTTTTCGGGGAGGGGCCGGGGGAGGGTCGCAGGCCCCGAGCGTTCGCCGGTGCGCGACCTCTCCGCAACTCACCCCGCGTAGGGGGAACGCTCTGCCGCGCCGCCGGTCGCTGGCCGGCGGGCCGCGACTTGCGCAGAGTCTAGCATCGAAGCGCCGGCTTGTCCGCGGGCGGGCCGGATGCAGCGAGCGGCGGCATGACGTAGAATCTGAGCCAACGTCGGGAACCAGAGCCTGATCGGTTTTTGCGAGACGGTGCGACATGCCATTGCCGGAGACCCAACGTATCCTGGAGCAGGCCCGCGAGCTGGGCCGGGCACTGGCCGGCCATCCCCACGTCCGGGCCTGGCACGAAGCCAGCCGGGCGGTGCAGGAAGACAGCCAGGCCCGCCAACTGCTCGAAGACTATCACAGGCAGATCGAGCACATCCGCAAACTCGAGGCCGAGATCAAACCGGTCGAGGTGGCCGACAAACGCAAGCTGGCCGATCTCCAGGCCCAGGTGGCCGGCCACGAGCTGATCAAGCGCATGATGGCGGCCGAGGCCGATTACGTGACGCTGCTGCGACAGGTCAATCAGACCATCGCGGCGGCCATGGGACCGGCCCCGGCGCCGGCCGCCGGCGCCGGAAGCCCTGCCGGCCAGACCGACACGAAAGGATGACGGTTTGAACGAACCAACGGTCGAACCACAAGCCGCCTGGCAGCGCCGCCTGGGGCCCTGGGGCTGGGCCTGGCTGGCGGCTCTGCTGGGCTGGACGCTGATCGTCTGCTTCTACCGCCTGGACACTGGCCCGGGGCTGGAACCCTCGGCTGCCTGGGTGGCCCAGCCGGCCCGCGAGATGTACCAGAACATCGAGCGCATGCTGGCCCAGCGGGACGAACACGGCTGGGACTGGCGTCCCATCGTCGTGCCCACCATGTGCGACGAGACCCGCCTCCAGAAATCCCCCGGAGCCTACTGGACCGTGGCGCTGGTCAGCTATCTGCGCGGCGGCCGGGTGGACGAGGTGTCGGTGCGCATCCCCAACGCCGTGGCGGCGGTCGTGCTGGTGCTGACGGTCTTCTGGCTCACGCTGCGCATCGCGGGCCAGCGCGCGGCGGTGTTCGCGGGCTTCGCGGCGGCGGGCAGCGCGATGATACTCAACTGGTCGCACGAGGCCACCAGTGACCTGGGGGTCAGTGCGCTGATCGCGTTGTCGCTGGCGTGTCTGTGGGTGGGGTCGGAGTATCGTCCGCCGGGGGCCGGTCGGGTGGCGCTGTGGCTGGCGGGCTATCTGCTGGCCGGCCTGGCGATGCTCTACAAGATGCCGTTGCCGCTGGTGTGCGTGGGTCTGCCGGCGGTGCTCTACGTCGTGCTGCTGCGACGCTGGTCGATCTTCAAGAGCTGGTGGCACCTGGTGGGGCTGGTGCTGTTTCTGCTGCCGTGGCTGCCCTGGGCCCTGGCGGTGATGCACTTCGAGCCGATGGCCCTGGCCAAGTGGCGCGTGGAATACGTCGACCGCGTGACCGGCGACCTGCCCAACTACAGCAGCGAAGCCGAAAAGTGGTACTTCTGGCTGCTGTACGTCGGGGCGGCTTTCGCGCTGGCGGCCCCGTGGTCGCTGTCGGTGCCGGCCGCCCTGGCCCAGCCGCTGCGGCGCGGGTTCGACCGCGACCGCCGTGGCATGTACTTCCTGCTGATCTGGTTCCTGTCGCTGCTGGTGTTCTTCACGCTGGCAGTGGGCAAGGAGACCCGCTACTTCCTGCCGGCCATGCCGCCGCTGCTGATGCTGCTGGGCTGCGAACTGTCGATCTTCTTCGACTCACAGCGCCCGGGCAGCCCGACGTTGCGCAAGATCGGACTGGCGGCAGTGGTCGTCCTGGTGCCCGGCGGCCTGGCGGCAGTGAGCCTGTTGCTGCGCCGCTACTGGCAGGTGCACCTGGCCAAGGGGCTGTACACCTGGCCGGAGGTATGGCAGCCGTACGCCGTCACGGCGGGCATCTTCGCCACCGGCGCGATCCTGG
>CAZRSM010000283.1:0-6224 GCA_964602755.1 uncultured Planctomycetales bacterium | reverse complement strand
ATCGGAAAGGCCTCAAGGATCGATGATGCGCTGGCGGATGGCGTAGCGCGCCAGCTCGACCCGGTCGCGCACGCCCAGCTTGCGCAGCAGCGAGGTGCGGTACGAGTCGGCGGTCTTATAGCTGACGGTCATGCGTTCGGCGGCCTCGCGCAACGTCAGCCCGCTGGCCAGCAGCGGCAGCAGCTCGATCTCGCGGCGGGAAAGCCTGGCCAGGCCGTCGGTCGACTCGCGTCCCTTTTCGATGGCCTCGCGTACGCCGGGACTGAAGTAGGCCCGCTTGTGGCGTACGGCTTCGATGGCGGTGCGCAGCTCGTCGAGGCCGCCATCCTTGACCACGTATCCGGTGATGCCGCAGCGTCCCCAGTCGCGCAGGGCCAGGTCGTCCATCGAGGCGCTGACCACCAGCACGCGCGTATCCTTGCACAGCCGGGGGATCATCTGGACGGCGGCGTAGATGTCGGAGTTGGGGCGATCGGCCACCACCAGGGCCAGATCGGGCTCGGAGCGCATGGCCGACCAGATGTCGACCGGGCGAAAGCCGGACTGGACCGCGATGTTGAGTCCCAGCTCGCTGACGAGCAGTTTGTGGTACGCGCAACGGTCCAGCTCACAAGCCGCCAACAGAAAGACCCGCAGCTCGCCAAGACTCATGCGCGTACCTCGCCGCGTGGGAACCGCCGGGGCAAGTGCCCGCCTGAAACGCGCCGGGCAACCGCCCCATCAGTCGGCATCATATGGCCTGATCGGACGCTGCCAATCAGGCATTTGCCCCAATTGTGACCCTTGCTGCCGGGCATTGCCCGGCCCACGAGTTTGCTGGCGGTTCTGGTTGGAAAAGCAGGGGCGGCGCGACCGGAGTGGTCCGATCGCGCCGCTGGAGGTTGCTGCGAGGCAGTCGTTGGCCGCCAACGGGTGGCGGATCAGGTTTCGTCCCGGTCGTCCTCGTCGTCGGAGTGATTCTGGCCGCGGTCGCGAGGTTCGGGCAGTTCGGCCGCGATGGTCTGGTCCGACATGTAGTCGTAGAACTCGCGGTACTGTTCCCTGAAATAGCCGCCGGGACGGGCCTTGACGGCGTTGATGATGGCCCCGATGGTGCGGGCGCGGATGGCGTCGAGCTGGTCCCTGGCCCGCCGCAGGGCGCCGCGGGTATTCTCGTCGGCCCGGGCGACCAGGATCACGCCGTCGACCTCCATCGCCAGCACGGTGGCGTCGCTGATCAGCAGGGTGGGCGGCCCGTCGAGGATCACGCGGTCGTACTTTTCGATCGCCTCGGAGAGCAGCTCGCGCATGCGTTGCGAGCCGAGCAGCTCGGCCGGCGTGGGCGGCATGGGACCGCTGGTGAGCACATCGAGCCGCTCGACCTCGGTGGGCGTGACCAGCTCCTCGAGCGTGCCGCGGCCGACCAGGATGTTGCTCAGGCCTTCGGGACGCGTATTGCTGAACAGCTCGCGGATGGCCGGGCGGCGGAAGTTGCAATCGATCAGCAGTACGCGCTGGTGATCGTGGGCCAGCGTGACCGCCAGGTTCACCGCCACTGCGGTCTTGCCGTCGCCGGGGCCGGGGCTGGTGATCAGCAGTGAGCGCTGCGTCTCGGCCGGCCCGGAGAACTGGAGGTTGGTGCGCACCCGGCGGAAGGCCTCGGCGATCAGCGAGTGCGGGGCGCGCTGCACGGCTTCCTCGATGGTCTCCACCTCCTCGGCCTCCTCGTCGTCGAGCAACGGGATGCAGCCCAGCACCGAGAGCCGCCCGAAGCGGGCCACGTCGAGCGGGGTGTGCACGACCTGGTCGGTCATCTCGCGCAGGAAGGCCAGCCCGAAACCGCCCAGTATGGCCAGCACGGCGCCGCCGCCCAGGTAGATGGGATAGTCGGGCCGCGACGGCTCGACCGCTTCGGTGGGCCACTGGCGGACGAAGAGCCGCTGGCGCGTCTGATCGTTGAGGGCGTGCTCGGCCTCGGTGAGCTTGGCCTGCACCTCCTCGATCTGCTTGCGCAGCATCTCCTCGTCGTTCTGCATCTCCTGGTAGGTGAGCATGGCGCGGTCGAGGTCGCGCTCTTCGGCCTGGACCTCCTGGAACTGCTCCATCAGGCGGGCCTGGACGTTGCGGGTCTGGGCCAGTTGCTGCTCGAGCGACTCGATCTGCCGTTTGCGCACGCGCGTGACCAGCTCTTCGCGCTTGGCGGCCTCCTTGGCGTAGAAGCCGTCGCGCCGTTTGCGCAGCAGCTCGACGCTGCGGTGGTTGGGACCGTAGAGCTTGAGCTGCGCGGCCAGCTCGACGTCCAGGTTCTCGGCCTGCGAACGCCAGAAACGCAGGATCGGGTCCGACTCGATGATGAGTTCCTGCTCGGCGGTCAGCGGCAGCATGCCGGGGTCGACGTTGCGCAGGCTGTCGAGCTGGGCCTGGAGCGAGGCCACGGCGGCGTCGATCTCGCTGATCTGGTTGCGCAGGTAGACCACGTGGTCGCGCATCTCGACTTGTCGCGCCTGCACAGTGGGAATATCGCTCTGTTCGTGCAGGGCGCGCAGCTCGGCGCGCTTGCGCTCCAGCGCGTCGTTGAGCTGCGAGAGGGTGTTGCGCAGGCTCTCGACCTTGCTGCGCATGTCTTCCTTGGTGGCGTTCTGGAAGATGGTCTGGTAGCGCTGCACCACCCACTGGACGATCAGGCGGGCCTCGGTCTTGTCGCGACACGACAGGGCCACGCGGATCACCTGCGAATCGCGCACCGGGGCGACCGAGAGGTCCTCCTGCAGGCCCACCGCCGCCTCGGCGGCGTTCTTGTTGTACCACTCGTAGTAGCGGGTCTTCTGGAACTCGGGCAGCTTGACGACGTCCATCATCAGCGTGAGGCTCTTGAGCTTCTGGGCCTCGGTGTGGAGCAACTGCTCCATGTAGTCGCGGTGCACCACCCGGTCCTCGGGGATCAGCAGGTCGCCGGCCTTGGGAGGTTCCAGCTCGAGCAGCGCCTCGCTGCGGTACGCCGGTGCGTACCTGCCGATCAGGAATGTCGCTGCCACGACCAGCAGATACAACACGGCGGCGCCGACGATGATCGTCACCTTGCGCTGCCGGATGACCCGCATGATATCGTTGAACGTCCAGCCCTCGCCGGCGGCCATGGTGGGCACGCCGATGGGCGAGCCGACGGCCAGGGCCTCGGACGCTGCGAGTTGCTGGGGAGCGTTGAGTTCCGTCATCTCACACCTCTATGACAGGTGATCGGCACCAAGCGACCCGCAAACTGAGTCGTTGCGGGCCGGCCGGTCTACAGTTGCTTCATGGCCTGCTCGGCTTTCCTGAGATACTCCTCGTTGCCGGCGGCCTTGGCGGTGTCGCGCAGCCGGCGATACATCTCCCGGGCCGCGCTGCGCTGTCCCAGGGCACGATAGACCTCGCCAAGGTGGTAGAGCACCGGCAGGTTGTCCTGCTCGAGCTGCAGGGCGTCCTGGAGCGTGGTCAGCGCCTCCTGGGGCTTGTCGTTCTTGAAATACACCCACGCGATCGTATCGAGCAGGTTGGCGTTGCGGGCCGCGCCCAGCTCGAGCAGCCGCTCGGCGTACGGCAGGGCCTCGGCCGGCCGCCCGTACTCGTCGGCCAGACGATAGGCCAGGTTGTTGAGGGCCTGAATGTTGTTCGCATCGACCTTGAGCACGTTCTCGTACGCCGCGATGACTTCGTCCGGGCTGGCGTCGCCGGTCTCGAGGGCGCGGGCCTTGACCAGCAGGGCCGACACGTATTCCGGATCGCCCGGCCTGGTGGCCTGCAGGACCTCGTCGGCCCGGCGCAGGCCCTCGGCGGCCAGCGAAGTGTCGGCATCGCTCACGAGGTACCACGCCAGCGTGTTCTGCAGCGCCAGTCGACCCGCCTCGGCCGCCGGGTTGTCGAGCAGGTCGCGCATCAGGTCGATCATCTGCTTGCGGCCAAGGAAATCCTCCTTGGCGGCCTCGGCGACGACCGCCCGCAACTCGCGGCCGCTGCGCTGGCTGGCGGTCACTACCGCTTGCTCGATCAGGGCGCGGGCGGCGTCGGGTCGGCCGGCGGCGATGCAGGCCCGGGCGCCTTCGAGCTGGATCCGCGGGGTGACCACTTCGGGCGGGATGGCATCGTAGATGCGCAGGGCTTCCTCGACCCGCTTGCCGCGCGTGAGGCACTCGAGCAGGTTGACGTACACGCTGGGCGGCGCGCCACGGCGGCCGCCGGTGGCGCTGAGCTGGATCACCTGGCGGAACTGGTCGGCGGCGGTCGAGTACTGCTCGCGTTCCATCAGCAGCCGGCCCAACTGGTAGTGCCAGAACGGCTCGTCGGGCTGCCTGGCGATCAGCTCGTTGACGAAGGCCTGGGCCTTCTCGAGCTGGCCGGTACGCCGCAGCAGGTCGATCAGCCGCAGCTCGACGGTGCGATCGGGCCGCTCGACGGCCAGCAGCTCGCGCAGCTCGGCCTCGGCAAGCGTGACCTGGCCCATCAGTTCGTAAAGCCGGGACAGGTCGAGGCGGTGGCGCAGGTTGAAGCTCTCGGGTTCGAGCGCCTTGGCGCGCAGGAAGTCGTCGCGGGCATCCGGGTACTGGTGCAACTGGGTGTTGATGCGAGCCCGCAGGTAGTAGGCCCAGGCGTTCTGCGGGTCGCCGTCGATCACGCGCGTCAGCAGAGTGCGGGCCTGTTCGAGGTCGTGCTCGGGCCGGCTCATCAGCAGCTCGGCCTCGACCAGCATGCCCTCGGGGTCCTTTGGATAGTCCTTGCGATACTGCTCGACCTCTTGCTGGGCCTCGCCGTAGCGTTGCAGCGTCAGCAGGGCACGGATGATGGCCCGGCGGGCGGCACGGATCGAGGTCACGTTCTCGGGGTCGAGGTTGTCCAGCACCTCCCTGTAGGCCGCGATCATGGCTTCGTAGTCGCGGTGGCGACGGTGGAACTCGGCCAGTTCGTAGGCCGACAGCGCGGTCGCCCGGCGGGCGTCGGGGCTGCCGGGCGCAAAGAGCTCGGCGACCTTCTGGCGGGCCTCCTGGTAGGCCGCCAGCGCGGCCTGGGTGTCGCCCAGGTCCTCGTAGAAGTGCGCCAGCAGCTCGCGGGCGATGATGTTGTTCAGCCCTTCCTGCGATTCGATGTGCTTGTGCAACAACTGCTCGCCGGCCTCGCGGTCGGCGATACGCGCGTAGAACCTGGCCGCCATGCGGGCCATACGGCGATTGCCTGGATCGAGCTTGGCGACTGCTTCCAGGCACTCGCGGGTATGTTCGGCGTCATTGATGCGCTGGTAGAGCTCGGCCAGGCGCAGCAGGTTTTCCACGTCGTCGGGGTGCTCCTGGCGGTACTGCTCGCGTTTGGCGATGCCGGCCTCGGGGTTTTCCTCTTCGTCGAGGATCTGCTTGCGCTCCTGGATGAAGGGATCGGAAGAGTTGATGTCGGCCGCGGCGCGCAGGTGCGGGATGGCCAGGGCGTGCTGCCCCTTCTGCTCGTAGAGCATGTAGAGCAGCCGATGGGCCAGGAAGTTGCGCGGATCGAACTTGACGGCCTTCTCGAGCGAGCGGATGGCTTCGTCGAGCTTGGGCGGCTGAATCTTCAGCAGGCACTGGGCGATGCGCACCTGGATCTCGGGATCGTTGGGGAACTCGCGTTCCGCCAGGCGGTACTGCTCGAGCGCCTGGTGCGCGTCGCCGCAGTAAAGCTCGTAGGCCCCGCGATACGTGGCTCCGCTCGCGTCGTCCGCGTTGAGCTCGGCCAGCTTGCCGGCGTACTGCTGGGCCCGCTCGCACTGCTGCTCGCGCAGGGCCAGTTCGAACTGCAGCTCCTTGATGCGCACCTCGTCGGGATGAAGCTGTTCCATCCTGTCGAGGTGCGGCAGCGCCCTGGCCACGTTGTTGCGCGACAGCCAGTAGTTGAAGTACTCGACCTCGCGGTCGAACTCGTCGGGGATCGAACCGATGATTTCGAGCAGCTTGGCTTCCTGGACGGCGGGATCGGTTTCGGTGAGCATCACCTCGTAGGACTGCAGCACGCGCTTGATCTGGGCATCCTCGATGCGCCCCATTTGCGTGCGCACGAACTCGAGCGCCTGCTCCTGCTGCCCGGCGGACATCAGCACGGAGATCTTCAGCCGCAGCGCCGCAACGTCTTCGGGCCGCTTCTCGAGCACTTTGTCCAGCAGCCGCCCGGCCTCGTCGTGGTTACCGTTGAATGCCGCCACGCGGGCCTGGTTGAGCAGCATCGTGGGATCGTCTGTCGTGGCCTGC
>CAZRSM010000282.1:0-5078 GCA_964602755.1 uncultured Planctomycetales bacterium | reverse complement strand
ATGGGCGTCTGCTCTTCACCCGGGCAATAGCGCGTATATTGTTGGGGCTGCTCGGACACCTTGCTCGCTCCCGACCCGACCGCTCACAACCGACCCTTGCCCCAGTCAAACCAGCGGCCGCCGGCGGCGCCGCGGCCCACCGGCCCCAGTCGGGTCAAGCCACGGCGAGTGATGCTATCAGAATGTGCCCCCAGCGACCAGCACCGCCCGCGCAGCCGCCGGTGACCTTACGACGCAGACGCGTTACGCCGGGCCGCAAGCTTGATAAACTAGCTGCGGCGGCGCCCCTTGCGTGAGCACCGCGATGCTGCTGGAGAGCGACCACATGCGCATCGACCCGGCCTACCGCGCGGCCCTCAAGGCCTGCGGGCTGGATACCGTGCAGCGCGTCATCGAACGCATCGACGGCGCCGTGGCCGCCTGGAGCCGCAGCACCGAGACGCTGCACATCCCGGCCCCCGACGGCGGCGTGGGCTTCTACGTCAAGCGCTACTACTATGCGTCGTGGTCGCGGCGGCTGCGCTGCGCCCTGCGCGGCACCCTGCTGGGCCGCCACCGGGCCCTGGCCGAGTATCGCCTGCTGCGCGATATGCGCCGGCTCGGCCTGCCGGCGGTCAGGCCGGTGGCCTGCGGCACGCGCCGCCTGGGACGCTTCGTGGTGGTGAGCTTCCTGATCACCGAAGAGGTGCCCGGCGCCCGCAACCTCACGGCCCTGGCCAACGACATCCAGAGCGGTCGCGTGGTGCTCACGCCGACCCGGCGCCGCGAACTCATCCGCTCGCTGGCCCGCCAGGTGGCCGAGCTGCACGCCGCCTGTTTCGTGCACGGCCAGTTGTTCTGGCGCAACCTGCTGGTGCGTTTCGACATCGCCGGGCGGCCCGAGTTCTTCTTTCTCGACGTACGTCCGCGGCACGGCGGACGCCGCCGATCGTACCGCCGCCGCTGGTGGCTGCGCGAGCTGGCCCATCTGGCCGCTTCGGCGATTCCCTTCTGCACGCTGGCCGATCGGCTGCGCTTCATGCACGAATACTACGGTGCCCGCGCCCTCACGCCGCACCTCAAGCGCGACATGCGCGAGATCGACCGCCTGGCGCGGCACTGGCTCGAGCATGAGCGCAAACGCATCCACATGAACGCCCTGTTCGAAGACTGGAACCGGCAACTGCGCGGCGAAACCGCGCGCCACCCGGATGCCGACCTCTGGAACCTCCGCGATCGGGAACCACGCTCGTGAGCACCAGGGCGCAGGTATCGCCAGAGTACCGCACGCTGCTGGCCCGCTGCGGGCTGAGCGATCCGGCCGCGCTGCTGGACCGCGACTTCGAGCAGCAGCCGCCGGCCGGCAACTGGACGCTGCTCTCCAAGCCCGGCCTGGGCGGGCGGCAACGCTGGCGCTGGCAGCCGCCGGCCGGACCGGACGGCAACGCCGACGTGCTGTATGTCAAGCGCTACCTGCGCAGCTCGCTGTCCGAGCAACGCGATCGGCTCATGCGCCAGGCACCGTTGACGAGCCGCGCCGGCTGGGAATATCGCGTCGCCTGCCGGCTGCGCGAGCTGCATGTCGACGTGCCGCGCCCGGTGGCCTGGGCACAACGGATGTGGGGACCGTTCGAGCTGCGCAGCGCAGTGGTCTTCGCCGCCGCCGCAGGCGACGGGCTGGATCGCGTCTGGCAGCGACTTCAGAGCCGCCGGGCGCCGATCACGCAGGGCCTGGGACGGCACGACCTGACCGTGCGTCTGGCGCGTTTCGTGGCGGCTTTTCATGGCACGGGCTTCTGCCATCGTGACCTCTACCTGTGCCACGTTTTCGCCGAGATCGACGAACAGGGTCGCCGGCCGCCGCGCTTCACGCTGATCGACCTGGCGCGCGTGCACAACCCCCGGCTGCGGCGCATGCGCTGGATCATCAAAGACCTAGCCCAGCTCGACGCCTCGGCCCGGCAGGTGGGTGCCAGCCGAACCGACCGGCTGCGCTTCCTGCGGGCCTATCTCAATCTCGGCCCGCGCGCCCCCCGCGTGCGCTGGTACGCGCGTCGCATCGTGCGCAAGAGCGACTGGATTTTGCGGCGCATCGCGCGCCACGAGGGCCGCCGATGAGGATCGCCATCGTCCAGCAACATTGCGACCCGCGGCGCGGCGGCGCCGAGACCTCGACCGTCGAGATGGCCCGCGCCCTGGCCGAGAGCGGGGCCGAGGTCAGCATTGTTCACGCCACGTCCGAACCGACCCCGCCGGCCAGCCAGTCGCCCGCCGAGGCGGTCCGCTTCGTGGGGCTCAACGTCGGCGGCACCAGGGCAGCCCGCAGCCGGCGCTTCGTAGAGGCGGCGCGTCGCCTGGTAACCAGCGGCCCCTACGACATCGTGCACGCCATCACGCCCTGCCCGGGCTGCCACGTCTATCAGCCGCGCGGCGGCCTCTACCCCGAAGCGATCGCGCACAGCATCGCGGCCACGCCCTCGGCCACCGGCCGCTGGCTGCGACGCATCGGCCGGTTGCTCAACCGCCGGCAGCGGTATTTGCTGGGCGTCGAGCGGCGTCTGCTGCAAACCGACGCCGGGCTGCCGCTGGTGGCGTGCGTATCGCAGTACGTGCGGCGGCAGGTCGAGCAACACTATCCGCATGTCGCGCCGCGGGCACGCGTGATCTTCAACGGCGTCGGGGTCGAGCCTTTGGAGCCGTCGGCGGCGCGCCGGGCCCGTGAGCAGTTGCGGGCTACACTGCGCGTGCCGGACGGCGCGGCGCTGCTGCTGTTCGTGGGCCACAACTACAAGCTCAAAGGGCTGCGACAATTGCTCTGCGCCCTCGCCGGCCAGGAACGCTGGTACCTGGCGGTGGTCGGCCGCAAACGGGGCGAGGAGTATCGGCGGCTGGCCCGGCGGCTCGGCGCCCAGCGGCAAGTCCACTTCGTCGGCCCGACTCAAGACGTGCGCGAGTGGTACTGCGCGGCCGACCTGCTGGTGCACCCCACGTGGTTCGATCCGTGCAGCCGGGTGGTGCTCGAAGCGCTGGTCTGCGGTCTGCCGGCGGTGACCACCGCATACAACGGCGCCGCCGAGGCGCTGGCCGACGGCCGTTACGGTCGCGTGGTGGCGCGACCCGACGACGAACTCTCGCTGCGGCAGGCGATCGACGCGGCCCTGGATCCCGGGCTGCGCGGGCGTTGCCGCGCCGACAGCTCGCTGCTGCGTGAGCGGCTGTCGATGCGCCGCCATGCCGCCGAGCTGCTGGCGCTCTACCGCGAGCTCACGGCCCCGTCATAACCCGCCAGCCGCCGCCCGACGCTGACCGCCCGAACCGCAGGTCGGGCTCCGCCCGACACCAGACGCCGGGCACAGGCCGGCCTGCGTGCCGCACCATCCCCCCTTCCAGGGGGCGAGGTCGGCGAATGCGTGCGGCCGCCGGACAGCCGTGTCGGCGGCACATCGCGGACCTTCTTGCACTTTGCATTTTACATTCGTAGCCCCCCTCCCCTCCCTGGAAGGCAGGGGAGTTCGCCGCGCGCCACCTGCGCCACTCGGCAACCTCGTCGCCTGGTTGCCTCGTTGCCTTCGTGCCTCAGTCCCCCTCAGTCCAGCACGCGGATCTTGATGTTGCGATACCAGACCCTGTCGCCGTGGTCCTGCAGCAGGATGTGGCCTTTGCGGAACGTGCCGTACTGTGGCCAGGCCTTGAACTTGCTCGCGGCCACGCGGCGTTTCCAGTCTTCGCTGCCCAGCTCGTACTCGACCACCTTCACACCGTTGAGCCAGTGCTCGACGTGATTGCCGCGTACCACGATCCGCACCCGGTTGAAGAAACCCACCGGCTCGGTCACGTCGCGCACGGGGGCGTACAGCCCGTAGTTGCTGCCAGCCGAGGTCAGCGGGTTGCGCCCGTCGGGATGCTCGGCGTTGTCGAGCACCTGCATCTCCGGCCCCGACTCCCACGGCCCGCCCAGGGTCTCGCTGACGCGGTAGAAGATGCCGCTGTTGCCGCCGGCGCTGATGCGCCATTCGAGTTTGAGCTCGAAGTCGCCGAACTGCTCGACCGTGCAGATGTCGCCGGCCCCGGCCTCAGTCAGCACCAGGCAGCCGTTTTTGATCTCCCAGCCTTCGGGGAAGTGGTCCTTCTTGTAGCCGCGCCAGCCGGCGGTCGTACGCCCGTCGAACAGCAACCGCCAGCCGGCGGCCCGCTCCTCGTCGGTCAGCACGTTCTGCGGCGGCGCCGGCGGCGGCTGGCGCACCTGGCCCGGACGATCGGTCGGCAGGGCCAGCAGCGTGTACCAGGCCTCGGTGCTCCACGGCCGCTCGAGGTCTTCTGAATAGCACGGCGGCAGCAGGCGCAGGTAGACCACGTGGCCGGGTTTGAGCCCGTCGATCTCCAGGAACACCCGCCGGCGGTCGGGCGAGACCGACGCCGAGCTGACCGGATAGCGCACGCCGTCGCGTTGCGGCGGCCGGCCGGCCTGGGCATCGAAGGGCCACTGCTCGATGTAGAAGCACTCGGGATCCCAGCCGCAGCGCTTGTCGAGCGGCCTGGTGAACTCGATCTCCAGCCCGTCGCTCAGGCAGCGCACCGCCCGCATCTCGAACGGCAGTTTGTCGGAGCCGGTCTGCGCGGCGCCCTTGCCGGAGAAGCGGAAAACGCAGCCCTGCGTGTGGCCGCCGACTTCTTCGAGCACCACGCGCCGCACCTCGTAGCTCAGCGGCACCGCGATCAGATCGCCGTAGGGCGTAGCCTTGAGCACCAGCGACTTGCCGTGCGCGCGGCCCTGGGCGAAGTCGGTCCAGACCACGCCGGGCGGCCGGGTCGCCGTGAGAAAACCGTTGTCCACTGCCGGCCCCAGGTCCACCGTGAACTTGCCGTCCATCAGCGGATGGCGCGCCACCACCGGCGAGCCGTCGCCCGGCAGCCCGCGCCGCAACGGCGCAATGATACGTTTCTTGCCGGGACGGGTCTCGAGTGCGTCCGCGACGTCGCAGCTCAACCGCTGCGAGGGGATCAACTCGAAGGCATCGCTGCCCGGCGGCCGCCAGCGCAGCCGCAGCGCCAGGCCGCCGTAGCCCTGGAAGTGGGCGATGCGCAAGCGGTGCCGCCCG
>CAZRSM010000281.1:0-6263 GCA_964602755.1 uncultured Planctomycetales bacterium | reverse complement strand
CATGCCGGTGAAGTTGTACTCCACCGGATCCTCGGCGGTGATGATCTTCTTGTCCGGCCGGTTCAGCTCCTGCAGGGCGGCGTACAGCGTGGTGGTCTTGCCCGAACCGGTCGGCCCGGTCACCAGGAAGATGCCGTTGGGCTGGCGGATGATCTGCTTGAAGCGCTCGTAGTCGTCCTGCTCGAAGCCCAGGCCGGTGATGCCGATGTTGACCGAATCGGGCCGCAGAATACGCAGCACGACGCTCTCGCCGTGGTAGGCCGGCAGCGAGCTGACGCGGAAGTCGATGTTCTGCCTGCCGATGCGCATCTTGATGCGCCCGTCCTGGGGCAGGCGCTTCTCGGCGATGTCGATGCCCGACATGATCTTGAGGCGGGCCAGCACCGCCCCCTGCATGCCCTTGGGGATGTTGTCGCGCACCACGCACACGCCGTCGATCCGGTAGCGCACCCGCACCCGGTCGGCCATCGGCTCGATGTGGATGTCCGAGGCCCGCATGCGCACCGCCTCGTTGATGATCAGGTTGATGAGCTTGACCACCGGAGCGTCGGCTTCCTCGCCCCGGATCTTGGCCTTCTTGAGCGCCTGCTGCTCCTCCTGCAGCAGGTCGGCGTCGCGGTCGATCTCCTCGATGGCCTCGTCCATGCTGGCATCGACGGACCGGTTGAGGAAGGTGTCGATGAAGCGCTGGATCTTGCTCTTGGGTGCCAGGGCGGTGTCGATCTCCATGTTGAGCCGGAAGCGCAACATGTCGATCAGCTCCAGATCCAGCGGGTCGTGGATGATCATCTTGAGCCGGTTGCCTTCCTGGCTCATGGGGATGATGGTATGCCGCATGATGAGTTCCTGCGGCACCAGCTCGAGCGCCGCCGGCACCACCACGTTCTTGTCCAGATCCACGTATTCCAGGTCGAACTGCGCTGCCAGGGCGCGGGTCACGTCGTCTTCCGAGACCAGCTCCAGCTCGACCAGGGCCTCGCCGATGCGCTTGCCGTGCTCGGCGGCGTAGGCTATGGCATCAGCCAGGGCGTTGGGGTCGAGCTTGTTCCAGCCCACCAGGATTTCGCCGAGTTTCTTGCGACGTCGGGCCATTCAGGATCATCCTCAGCTCGTGGGGCGGGACTCTCGCCGTATGCGCTACCGTCGCGCACGCACACGCCGGGGCCGCAGCCCCGCGGGTGTAACCTTTGTATTGTTTAGCCACCGGCAACCAAAAGCAAGCACCGCGCAACGCTTGCCCACGCCCGGCCGACCGAGCATAGTAACCGGCATGAAATACGTAATCGTGCTACCCGACGGGGCGGCCGACTACCCCCTGCCCGAGCTGGGTGGACAGACGCCGCTGCAGGCCGCCAACCTGCCCCACACCGACGCCGTGGCCCGCCGCGGAGTTATCGGGCGCGTGCGGACCGTGCCGGCCGGCTACACGCCCGGCACCGACGTGGCCACGCTGACGCTGATGGGCTATGAGCCCGCCCGCTACTTCAGCGGCCGGGCGCCCATCGAAGCCGCCGCCCGCGGCCTGAGCGCCAGCGAGGACGAGCTGATCTTCCGCTGCAACTTCGTCACCATCACCGACGGCCGCATGCGCGACTTCACCGCCGACCACATCGACCAGGCCGAGGCCCAACGACTGATCGGGGAGCTCAACGACCTGGCCCGCGCCGGCGACCCGGCGCTGGCGGGCTGTCGCTTTTTTGCCGGCGTGTCCTATCGCAACCTGCTGATCCTGGCCGGGGCCGGCCACTACGATCTCGAGTGTGCCCCGCCGCACGACATCCCCGACCAGCCGGTCGACCAGCACCAGCCCCGCGGATCGGGGGCCGGGCGCGTCTGCGCGATCATGCGCCGCGCCGCCGCGCTGCTCAGGGACCACGAGATCAACCGGCGCCGCGCCGCCGACGGCCGGCCGCCGGTGACCGACATCTGGCTCTGGGGCCAGGGCCGGCCGGTCGCTTTGCCGACACTCCAGCAACGTTTCGGCCTGCGGGGAGCCGCCATTACCGGCGTGGACATCATCCGCGGCCTGGCGGTGCTGATGGGCATGGAGCTGATCGAGGTGCCCGGAGCCACCGGCTACCTGGATACCGACTATCGCGGCAAGGGGGCTGCGGCGCTGGCGGCGCTCGACGATCACGACCTGGTGGCGGTCCACGTCGAGGCTCCCGACGAGGCCGGCCACCTGGGCGACGCGCGTGCCAAGGTCGCCGCCCTGGAGCAGATCGACGAGCTTATCGTCGGACCACTGCTGCAAAAGCTCGAGCAGCACGGCCGCTGGCGCCTGCTGGTAGCTCCCGACCACCCCACGCCGTGCGGAACCACGGCCCACGACGCCGCCCCCCCGCCGTTCTGCTACGCCGGCACCGGCGTGCCCGCCAGCGAGGCGGCAGGTTTTCACGAGCAGGCCGCCGAGCAGAGCGGCCTGCTGATCGACCCGGGCCACACGTTGATCGAGCGCTTCTTCACCCAGGGGCTGTAGACCGGGCCACGCCCGGTGCCTGAGCTTACGGCTGTTCGAGCAGCAGCGTGCGGCAATGGCCGGCGCGCAGCTCGTTGACCAGGCGGCGCAGCTCGAGCACCGCATCGGCCGGCAGGTCGCGCTGCGCCACCTGCAGGCGCCGCCGAAGAGTCAGCCCGCCCTGGTCCTGCTCGACCGTCTGGCTGATGAACCCCCAGCGACCGATGGTCTTGGGCAGCTCGTCCGGCAGCGCGACCGCTTTCCACTGCCCCGGCCACTCGATACGCAGGTCGATGCGCTGCTCGAAGGCCCCCGCGAGCCGAGCCGGCGTAGCCCGCCGACTGTGAGCGGTCGGAATCCCGCCCTCGGCGATCGCCGGATCGTCCTGCGCCAGCTCGAGTTTGAGCATCTCGCCGGGCTTGTCGAGCCGCTGCGGTTCGAGCTCGATCTCGGCCGCGAAAACGCTCTCGCTCAGCTCGCTGACGCTGAAATCGCCCAGCTTGGCATCGGGCAGCACGTGCTCGAGAACGCGCGCCAGCCGACGCTTCTGCCCGGCGTGCGTATCCAACGCGCCGCGGGAGGCGAACAAGCCGGTCAGCCGCACGCTCAGACGCCCCTCGAGCCGACCGTCGGGATCGATTTCGACCGCCCCGCCGATCTCGCATCGGCTGTCGGCTGCGTCGTTCCAGGCCGGCAGCTCCAGGCGCTGCACCTTGTCGTTCTGGACATACAGTACCGTGTGGTCGTTCCAGCGGGCATCACGATATATGCGGCCTTCGGTCGGGTGATAGACCAGCGGCCCGTCGGCGGTCGGCAGGACGACCACGTACGCCGACACCATCGACGCCTGGGCCGCCTGCGGCTCCCAGCGGTTGTTTGCCACCAGCAGGCCCGGCACGGCGTTCACGCCGGCCGCCCGCGCCAGGGCCAGCAGTGCCGCGCCGGCCTCCTCGGGCAGCCCGTAGGCGTGCTCGAGCACCACGCCCGCCGAGCGCGGTTCGGCCGGCCGCCAGGCGGCGTCGAAGCTTACCAGGCGGAACGTCTCGGCGAACTTGCGCTGCACGGCGGCGAGCTTGTCGGCCGGCCCCAGCGCATCGGCCGACCAGCGCCCCGCCAGCTCCTCCACCAGCTCGGTGATATCGGCCGCGGCGGCGACCGTCTGGAGCCGACTTATGACCCACTCGTCGCCCACCGGCCCGGTGGTCAGCGCCAGCCGCACGCCCGCATCGGGCCAGGGGATGCCGTGCGGCTCGCTGCGCCGTTCGGGCAGGTCGGCGAAGATCCAGCGGTGCGTCGCGGAGCCGTCGCCGCGGCGGTCGATGCTGTAGAGGAATTCGTCGTCGCCCAGTCCGCTGATGACGGGTTTCAGCTCGACGCCGGGCGGCAGCGTAACGGTTATGGTGCGCATCTTGACCGGATAGTGGTTGTCGATCTCCAGGTCGGCCTGCAGCCACGGCCGCACACCGGCCCGGGTAGTGAGACGATACTCGGTCTCCAGTACGCAGCCCGGTTGCACGCCCGGCATGACCAGCACTCGTTGCGTCAGCGCCGCGAAGGCCGGCAGGCCCCCGGCGGCATCGGGTGCCACCTCGGTGGCGGCGTAGGGCGGCAGCTCGACGTACTTGCCGTCGGGCAGCCGGGTGCGGGCGGCGAGCAGCTCGAGCGTCTGCGTGGCGCGGTCGTAGGTGATCCGCGGATCGGCCAGGCGGCGATAGACGCGGTCGCTGTTGAGCTGCACGTGCTGCTTCTGCTGGTAGACGATCGCGCCGTCGGGCTTGAGCGTCCAGTGTTGTTCCCACACGAGATAGAGCGCATCGGGCGGCGTGCTCCGGGCTGCCACACCACCCACCAGGCACAGCACGCAAGCGGCCGCGGCCAGGCGGCGCGCTGGTCGATTGACAGGCGTGAGCATATGTGTATCAGGCATTGCCGGCCTCCTGCTCGCAGACGATGGTCTCGTCGATCAATTGCTCGAAGCGTTCGATGACCTGCTTGAAGTTGGCGTACTCGTCGGGCGGAATCAGCCAGCGCTTGACCGCCAGCTCGCAGGTGTAGTGGATGCGGCCCGACGCGGCTTCGATCCTGAACTTCAGGGCCGCCGCGGGACCGTCCAGCTCGACGTTCTCGGGCAGCCTGGTCACCTGCCAGCCGGCCGGCAGCTCGATGGTCTCCTCGAACTTCGCCAGCCGCGTGGCCAACAGCTTGATGCCGTAGCGGCGCCGCTCGAGGCCGGTCTTGCCGCGCAGGTCGTAGAGCGTGCGGTCGCCCAGCACGGCCTGCAGGGCCGGCAGCTTGAAGACCCGCAGTCGGTCGTTGCCCAGCACGTAATCCGGTGCCTGATACTCGAGCGCAATATCCAGCGGCCCGGAGAAGTCCACCGGGTCGACGAAGCTCAGCTTGACCAGTGCGGCGTTGGGCGCCAGCCGGGCCAGGCTCTCCTCGAAGCTGCCCTGCCGCCGGGCGGGCGGCAAGCCCGCCAGCAGGCGCCGCAAGCGGCTCTCGGGTGCCCCGTTGCACGTGAACTTCAGCTCGCCGTGCAGGTCGTTGTCGGCGGTGATACGGCTGGTGACCGTCCACGCGGCCAGGTTGCGCTCGGGCGGGAAGTAGGGCGAAGTCATCAGCGGCATGCCCTCGGGCGTGCCATAGACGACGTGCTGGAGCGGTTCGAGCGTCGACCAGTTGTCGCGGCTCTTGGGCATCCAGGTGGGATCGAGCAGGATCAGTTTGCCGTCCTTGGTGCGGATGCAGGTCACGCAGTGGTTGAACTGGTCGGCCGGAATGTCGTCGACGCGCTGCCGCGCCATGGTCATCACGGTGTAGGCCTCGAAGCCGGCCACCCGCAACATGCCGCTCAACATGCCGGCCTTGTCCTTGCACACCCCGGCCCGGTCGCGGAAGGTCTCCTTGATGTCGTGGATGGTATAACCCTCGGCCATGCCGCGGCTGGTGCCCGAGTAGCGGATGTTCTCGGCCACCCAGTGGTTGAGCGCCGTCCACTTCTCCTCGTCGGTCTTGCAGTCCTTGATGATCTCGGCCACCTTCTGGCGGATTTCGTCGTTGGGCTCGAGCTGCGGCTCGCTGACCGAATAGAGCCAGCGGCCCTTGGTCTCCCAGTCGGGCACCGTGGCCAGCAACAGCTTGCAGAACACGTTGGGCGCCGGCTCCATGGCCGGTTCCGATTCGTACGGCTCGATGTCGCGCTTGACGAAGCTGTAGACCACCTGGTCGCCGTCAAACTCGGCCGCCGTCTCGAGCTGCCCGTTGTAGACCTTGAACTGCAACGGCTTGCTCTTGGAGATGCGCACGCTGTAGCGTTTCTCGACCACCGGCCGCGACGACCAGAAATGCACCTCGTCGTGCCAGTGGCCCGGCAACGGCGGCCGCAGCGGCTCGCCCAGGGCGTTGCGCGGCGCCTCGTCGGCAGCCAGATACGCCACGTTGAAGCCGGTCAGCCGCGAGACGGTCTCGTAGGCGTCGCCCACGTGCAGCCGCGGCAGCTCGATCACCTTCTGCCGCCCGCCCCAGTAGAGCAGATACGAGGGGCGGGGCTGGTCGGCGGCGCGGCTCACGTCCAGCTCTTCGACCGTGCCGTCGGCCCGGTAGACCCTGACCGCCAGCAGCTCGAGGTTGTTGGTGTGCGGGTCGTACTCGAAGCGCTGCACCGTATGAGCCGGAATTGCTTTCTCACGCAGGATCCTGACCAGACGCCGATGCGTGGCCACGCCGATGCCGCTGTCGTGCACCGTAACGTCGGTCTGGTCGAGCACTATGACGGCGTCGGCGTCGTAATGGCGCTTTTCGACGG
>CAZRSM010000280.1:0-1875 GCA_964602755.1 uncultured Planctomycetales bacterium | reverse complement strand
CTGTCTGGCGTTGGGCGGCTTCCCGCTGCTGGCCGGTTTCTGGAGCAAGGACGAGATCGTCCACGCCGCCTTCCAGTACCACCCGCTGGTGGGCGTGCTGATGCTGGCCACCGCCGCCCTGACGGCCTACTACACGTTCCGCATGTACTTCATGTGCTTCCACGGGCCGACCCGCCTGCCCGACGAGGCCGGCGAACATCCGCACGAGTCGCCCAAAGTGATGACCGTGCCGCTCTACGTGCTGTCGATCGGGGCCGTCTTCGCCGGCTACCTGGGCGTGACGCTGGCCGGCGGTTCCCACAGCTTCCTGGGATTCCTCAGGCCGCACGGGGCCTTCCACCACTACCTGGCCGGCAGCACCATCATCGTCGACGAAAACGCCCACGCCGGCGGCGGCCTGTGGCTGATGTATCTCTCGGCGGTACTGGCCATGGCCGGCATCGGCCTGGCCTGGCTGCGCTACGGCAGCGCCCCGCGGCTCGATCCCGACTCGGTCGCGCTGGGCAAGCTGTGGCGCGTGTTCAACGCCAAGTACTACGTAGACGAGCTTTACGACCGCATCTTTGTCCAGCCGCTCTATCGGCTGGGCCGCCTGTGCTTCGCCACCGACCGCAACGGGGTCGACGGCCTGGTGTGGCTGGTTTCGGCGGTGCCACGCGGGCTGGGGGCGGGGTTGCGGCTGCTGCAAAGCGGAGCCGTGCAGGGCTATGCGCTGGGCATGGTCGTGGGAGTGACGCTGCTGGTGCTGGTGTGGCGCTGGATGGAGGCGGGCGGCTGATCTTGGGCTGGATCAGGATACTCGAGAGGCTCGACGGTCGAGGTCAATGGAAGCACTCGCGAACAACCTGCTGATTTTCCTGCCGCTGATCGGGGCCGTGGTGGTCTGGACCCTGCCCGAGCGGCGCAGTGCTCTGGCTCCCAAGATCGCCCTGTCGATCGGCGTGGTGGTCCTGCTGCTGGCGGTCCCGCTGTGGCTGGCGACCGGTTCGCAGGAGCTGACCGGCCAGACCGATGCCCGCTGGATCGCGGTGGGTGACGAAGGCGCCGGCGGCCTGCTGGTCGGCTATCACATCGGCCTGGACGCCATCAGCGCTCCGCTGGTGGCTCTGACCGGCCTGCTGGTGCCCCTGTCGGTCTGGTGCAGCTTCACGGCCATCCGCCACCGCATCCGCGAGTATTACGCCTGGATCCTGGCCCTGACCGCCGGCATGTTCGGCGTCTTTCTGGCGCGCGACGTGCTGTTGTTCTACATCTTCTTCGAGTTCACACTGGTGCCGCTGTACTTCCTGATCGGCATCTGGGGCGGCGGTGACCGGCGCTACGCGGCCAACAAATTCTTCATCTACACGTTCGTCGGCAGCGTGATCACCTTCGCCGGCATTCTCTACCTGGCGATCCGGGCGGCCGACCTGACCGGCAGCAGCGTCATCAGCTTCGACCTCAACCTGCTCTCTACGCTCTCCGGCCTGAGCGCCGCCGAGCAGTCGCTGCTGTTCGTGGCGTTTTTCTGCGGCTTTGCGATCAAGGTGCCGTTCTTCCCGCTGCACACCTGGTTGCCCCTGGCGCACACCGAGGCGCCCACCGCCGGCTCGGTGCTGCTGGCCGGCGTGCTGCTGAAGCTGGGTACCTACGGCTTCTTGCGTTTCAGCCTGCCGATGGTGCCGGCCGGGGCGCTGGCCTGGGCCACGACGATGGGCTGGCTGGCGATCGCCGGCATTATCTACGGCGCCTTGTGCTGCTGGGTGCAGACCGACGTCAAGAAGCTGGTGGCCTACTCGTCGGTGTCGCACCTGGGCTTCTGCATGCTGGGCATGTTCAGCCTCGTGCCGTTCGGGCTGAGCGGCTCGGTGCTCTACATGATCAATCACGGCATCA
>CAZRSM010000279.1:0-10782 GCA_964602755.1 uncultured Planctomycetales bacterium | reverse complement strand
GGTCATCGTCATCAGCAGCACCACCGCCACCGGCCTGGCCCGCGCGCGGCAGTTGTACCCCAACCTGACCGTCTTTCGCTTCCCGCTGGACTTTTCGCCGGTTATCAGACGTGTACTCCGCCGCGTACGGCCCTCGGTGATCGTGCTGATGGAACTGGAAGCCTGGCCCAATCTGGTCGAGGTCGCCGGCGCGTGGGGGATACCGGTGATGATCGCCAACGGACGCGTCACCGAAGACAAGAGCATGAAGCGGTTCCAGCATCCACTTATCAGACCATTGGCCCGGCGAATGTTCGGCAAGCTGGCGTGGGTCAGCGCCCAGGACAGCGTCTACGCCGAGCGGTTCGCGCGGCTTGGCGTGCCGCCGGAGCGCATCGAGGTGGCCGGTTCGGTAAAGTACGACGCCGCCGACGTTTGCGACCACATCGCCGGCCAGGACGAGCTGGCCGAGCAGATGACGATCGACCCGCAACGGCCGCTGTGGGTCTGCGGCAGCACCGGGCCGGGCGAGGAGGCGGAAATACTGCGCGCGTACCGCACGTTGCTGGAGAAGTGGCCCCAGTTGCAACTGGCGTTGATCCCGCGCAAGCCGGAGCGCTTTGACGATGTCGCTCAACTGATTGTGAAACAGGGATTCACGTGTCTGCGGCGCAGCGGTGCGCCGCCGATGGTCCCGCCGGGCGTCGAGCAGCCACTGGCGGTCTTCCTGGGCGATACGATGGGCGAGCTGCGGAAATTCTACGCGCTGGCGACGGTGGTGTTCGTGGGCCGTTCGCTGGTGCCGATGGGTGGCTCGGACGTGATGGAAGTCGCCGGCCTGGGCAAGCCCGTTCTGGTCGGACCGCACACCGGGAACTTTGCCGAAGCGGTGGAAACGCTGCTGGCGGCCGGCGGGGCGCGGCGCGTGGCCGACGGCGCGGATCTGGCCGAGGCGGTCGACGCGCTGCTGGCCGACGAGCGGCGTCGATCGCGCATGGGCCGCGCGGCGCGTCGGACGATAGTCGCCCGCCGCGGGGCGACCGAGCGAATCGTCAAGCGGATTCTGGAGCTGGCGGAGCAGGCCTGACGAGCCGGGCGGGGCGGGGCGTCGGTCGGCAGTGAATACGTGTAGGCAACGATAGGCATAACGCACAAAGAAGCATCTTTTCTTGGCTTTTGACGTACGTGTGAGGTATAATTGATTGAGTAGCAAGTCCTGTTTTTCCGCGTCAAGCGTACACGGAGGTAATCGCGGCGGACCCAGCCCGTGTGTCGGCGCAGCGCAGCTGCGCACGGGCCGGAGGTGTCTCCCGGAGGAGAACGGAGGACGCGGGGACGGTGCGGCCTGCCCTTGGGACAGGCCGCCTGCTTCCCTGCCGCGCCGCCGGGCTGGGAGCCCGCGACCCGCGGCGTTATCATCTCATGCCAAACGACCAGCACGACCAGCCAGGGTGCCAGCGATGCGCAGCGGGCTTTGTGGCAAACACGCTCTCGTCGGGCTGCTGCTGGTGGCGGTCATGGGGCTGAGCGCCGGTTGCCGGCACCACGCCGCCGTCAGTCGCCAGGCACGCCTGCGCCAGCAGAGCATGCAACTGGTGCTGGATACGATCTCCGGCAGCGAACGCTCGCGGGCGGCCCGCATGCGGCGAACCTGGGGCGTGATCGAGCACAACACCGAGGTCGACTACCAGCGCATCCGGTACGACGCGGACTACTACGGCGCGTTTCTCCGCGCCGATGTCCAGCGCTGGCGGCAGCGCCAGCCGGCCTACCGCGCAGTGTTCGAGCGGGTCATGGCCGGCAAACCGCAGCGCATCGAACCCAACGCGATAATCCTGTTTTATTGACGTTGCCGCCCCGGGCCTGGGCCCAGCGCGTCGGCCAGGTACTCGATCAGGTGCCGCGGGCGGGCGTCGGTGTGGTGTTCGATGTGCTGGCGGCAACTGAAGCCCGAAATGAGCACTTCGGCCTCGCCGCGCCGCCGCACCGCCGGGAAGAGCCGCAGCTCGCCGATCGCCCGGGCCACGTCGTAGTGCTCGACCTCGTGGCCGAAAGCCCCCGCCATTCCGCAGCAGCCGCTGTCGATCTCGCTGGCCTGCCCCGCGGCGGCTGCCTGGAGCACCGCCAGCGCGTCGGCCGTGCCGGTCAGCGACTTCTGGTGGCAGTGGCCGTGGTAGATAGCCGGTGCCAACGGTCGGCGAAAACGCAGCGCGTCCGGATTCTCTCGCAGCCGGGCGGCCAGGTAGGTCTCGATGGTCTGTGAGGCGGCCGCTACCCGGCGGGCGGCCTCGCTGCGCACCAGTTGCGCCAGCTCGTCGAGCAGCACCGAGACGCAGCTCGGCTCGGTCCCCACGATCGGCAGCCCTTCCCGGGCCAGCGGCCCCAGCACGGCCACGTTCTGCTCGGCCAGCGCCTTGGCTTCGTCGAGCAGGCCCTTGCTGATCAGCGGGCGGCCACAGCAGACCGTCTCGGGCACCAGCACGTGACAACCCAGCGCCTCGAGCACCTTGACCGCCGCCCGGCCGACCTGCGGCGTGTAGTAGTTGGTCCAGGTGTCGACGAAATAGACCACGCGCGGTGCGCCGGCCGGCAGGGCGCGGCGCCGGGCCGCGTGTCGGCGGAACCACTCGCGGAAGGTCTCGTGAGCGTACGCCGGCAGGGGCATGCGCCGGTCGAAGCCGTAGAGATGTTCGAGCATGACGCGCGCCGCGCGCGAGCGCAGCAGGGCGTTGGTCAGCGGTGCGAAGCGGCTGGCCCAGGCCGCCAGCTCTATCGAACGGGCGATCATGCGGCTGCGGGCCGGGACGCCGCGGGTCTTGTTGCGGTGGTAGAGCCATTCGGTCTTGAGCTTGGCGACGTCGGTGCCGGTTGGGCACTCGGTCCTGCAGGCCTTGCACGCCAGGCACAGGTCGAAGACCTCATCGAGCGCCGGGTCGGCCAGGCCGTCGAGCGGGCCGCGGTTGGACAGGGCCATGCGCAGGGCGTTGGCCCGGGCGCGGGTGGTGGCGGTTTCGTCGCCGGTGGCCTGGTACGACGGGCACATGGTGCCCACCAGGCGCTTGCGGCACTCACCCAGACCGCCGCACATCTCCGCCAGAGCGGCCAGCGAGCCGTGGCGCGAGAAGTCGAGCATGGTCGGCGGATCGGCGGTGGAGTAGCCCGGCCCGTAGCGCAGATTGCTGTCCATCGGCAGCGGATCGACGATCTTGCCGGGGTTGAAAAGGCCGTTTGGATCGAAGGTGGACTTGATCTCGGCAAACGCCCGCACCAGCTTTTCGCCGAACAGCCGCGGGATCCACTCGGAGCGCGCCAGCCCTTCGCCGTGCTCACCGGTCATGGCCCCGCCGAACTCGCGCACCAGCTCGGCGGTACGCTCGGCGATGCGGCGCAGTTTGGCCACACCTTCGGCGGTCTTGAGGTTCAGCGCCGGGCGCACGTGCAGCAGGCCGACGCTGGCATGGGCGTAGTAGCCGGTGCGCGGGATATCCTCGTCGCGCAGGATCTGTTGCAGGCGGGCGATGTAGTCGCGCAGCCGGGCCGGATCGACGGCGCAGTCGTCGATGAAATCGTAGGGCTGCGTATCGCCGGGCTGAGACATGAGAATGCCGGTGCCGGCCTTGCGGACTTCCCAGACATCGGCCTGCTGCTCGGGCCTCAGCAGCACCGGCCAGGCGTAGCCGATGCCGCGGGCGCGCAGCTCGCCGGCAAAACGCTCCAGCCGCTCGGCCAGCTCCTGCTCGCGCTCGGCGAAGAACTCGACGATCAGGATGGCGGCCGGGTCGCCCTGCAGGAACCAGCGGCGGCGCAGCATGGCGGGATTGCGTTTCGAGCCGTCCAGGATCAGCTTGTCGAGCAGCTCGACGGCGGCCGGGTGGTGTTCGAGCAGCGCCGGCACCGAGCCGAGCGCTTCGAGCAGGTCGTGATAGTGCACCACGCACAGGCCCTTGCAGGCCGGCAGCGGGAGCAGGTTGAGCGTGGCGGCGGTCACTACGCCCAACGTGCCCTCGCTGCCGACGATGAGCTGCTCGATGGTGGGCCGGCCGGCGACCATCCGCACGCGGTCGAGGGCATACGCTCCGTTGCTGCGGTAAACCTTGGGGAAACGCTCGGCGATTTCGTCGGCGTACTCGCTCAGCACGCGCGCCACCGTGGCCTCGCAGCGGCGGGCCAGCTCGCTTTCCGGTGGCGGGGCGGGGCCTTGGCCGTCCTGGTCGCCCCAGCGGGCCACCGAGCCGTCGGAGAGCACCGCTTCGACACCCAGCACGTGGTCACAGGTGCGGCCCACGATGATCGAGTGTGCCCCGGCCGAGTTGTTGCCGATCATGCCGCCGATGGTGGCCCGGCTGGCGGTGGCCACGTCGGGCGAGAAGTGCAGCCCGTGCTGTTTGAGCCGGGCGTTGAGCTCGTCCAAGACTACGCCGGGTTGGACGCGGGCGATGCGCCGCTGCGGATCGACGTGCAGCACGCGGTTCATGTGGCGCGACAGGTCGAGCTGCACGCCGCGGTTGGGTGTTCCGCCCGCCAGGCCGGTGCCCGCGCCGCGGGGCGTGATGGGCACGCCGTGGGCGGCACAGACGCGGACGGCGGCCGCCACGTCGGCGGTGCTGGTGGGAAAGACCACCACGTCGGGGATGATCTCGTAGATGCTGGCGTCGGTGGCATAGGCCGCCCGGGCCAGCCGATCGCTGCGGACTTCGCCGACGATCGCGGCCCGCAGTTCGTCCACGAAAGCTCGCAGATCCATGACCTCTCCTGCTGCGGCGCTCCTGCAGTGGCCAGTATGACCAGCGGTGCCGCGATTGACCAGCCGGCCCGGCAAGCTGGCGCCCGGGGGAAATCGGTTTCAAAACAGCCGGCGTCGCGTTACGCTAGCCGCGGCAAGTCGCCTCCGCCCGTCTGATTCAGCGAGGGCCAGCCATGTCGGACGAATCGCTGCTGCAACCACCCGAGACGCGACCGAGAGCATCGGTCGAGCCCCGGTCGGCCACCGACGCCGGCCGCTCTCCCGCCACCGGTGATCTGGAGCATGTCGAGCAACTGCTCGAAGAGATACGCGACATCGTCGATGCCGCCGCCCACGAACGCGCCCACCAGCAGTTCTCGGCCTGGCTCACCGTCGCGGGCGTGTTGCAGGTGATCGCCGGCGGTCTGGTAGTGCTGGCGCTGGTGGACTGGATCTTCGATGCCGAGACGGCGGCCATCCTGCTCAAGCTGGCCTTCGCGGCGGTCTTTCAGCTCGGCGTGATCAGCGCGTTGCTCAAGGACCCGCGCCGCTGAGGCGCCCGACCGCAGCAGAGCGGGGCCCTTCGATGGACAGACGCGCCGCGGCGCGTTCGACCTGCCGGGCCCGGGCGCTCTACGTCGCGAGCTGATCGAGATAAGCGAGCACCTTGTCGACGATCGCGAACATGCGCCGCAGGCCGCCGTGCGTGCGGGCGGCGACGTGCGGCGTCAGGATGCAGTTGGGCTGCGCGAACAGCGGGTGATCGGCCGGCAGCGGTTCCGGATCGACCACGTCGAGCGCCGCGCCGGCCAGCCGACCGCTGCGCAAAGCCGCCAGCAGGTCGTCGGTGCGCACAATCGACCCGCGGGCGGTATTGACCAGGTATGCCCCGGGCTTGAACTGGCCGAGCACGTCGGCGGCGATCAGGCCGCGCGTCTGCTCGGTGGCCGGCACGTGCAGCGAGACCACGTCGGCCTCGCGCCAAAGCGTCGGCTTGTCCACCGCCTGGCAGGGGAACTCGAACGGCCCGACCGGGGCGATGTCGTTGTAGAGCACGCGGGCCGCGAAACCAGCCGCCGCGATGCGCCCCACGCGCGAGCCGATACGCCCCATGCCGACGATGCCCAGCGTCAGGCCGCGCAGCTCCGGGCCGTGGGGCCGCTCGCGCAGGGTGCGGAACTCGCCGGCGGCGTAGCGGGCCGCCAGGTGGCCGATGGGGCGCAATAGTTGCAGGATCAGAGCGATGGTGAACTCGGCCACCGCGTCCGACGAGGCTTCGGGCGTGTTGAGCACGGGGATGCCCAGCCGCTCGGCGGCGGCCAGGTCGACGTTGTCCAGTCCGACGCCGGCGATGCCGACCACCTTGAGTGAGTCGGCGGCCTGGAGGATCTCGCTGCTGATGCGGTTGTGGGTGCGGGCGATCAGGGCGTCGCAGCCGGCGACGGCCGCGCGGACGTCGGCCGGCTCGCCGGAGGCCGGTCGCACGACCTCGGCCCGGGCGGCGAGGGCCTGGTGGGCCGGCTCGTCGAGCGGCTCGACCAGCAGAATGCGGTACTGGCGTTTCATGGCGGCTCCTGGCGGCTTCAGGCGTATGTAATACCCTGATCCAGCCGCGAACGTAAACAGCCGATCAACTGATCGGGCCTGCTCGGCCGCCGGGCCGAAGGGGGCCGGTCGGGACAAAAAGCAGCCTGCGGGGTGTCAAAAAGAGGGCGGCGTTTCTGGTAGACACATAAGCACGACGATATGATTAGCGATTCGGTTAGCCGGCAGGAGGCCGACGAAGGTGCGTCCGCGGTTGGCGGGCGCCCTTGATTGTTTTTTCGGTTCAACTACTTGTTGCCGACACAAGGCCGCCGCGGGCCCCCTTGTGCCGGGTTGGGTGAGACTTGGTGCGATGAGTACAGCAACAAAGAAGGACCAGCAAACGGAGTCGAAGAAGGTCGAGGAACTCGTTCATGCGGCGGTACGCTTCGCGGGCGACTCGGGCGACGGCATGCAGCTCGCCGGCACGCAGTTCACCAACGCGTCAGCGGTCTTCGGGAACGACGTCAGCACGTTTCCCGACTACCCGGCCGAGATTCGCGCCCCGGCCGGTACGGTGGCCGGCGTTTCGGGTTACCAGATCCACTTCGCCAAGCAGGACATCCACACCCCGGGCGACCGGCTCGACGCGCTGATCGTCATGAACCCCGCCGCGCTGAAGGTCAACATCAAGGACCTCAAGGAAGGCGGTGTGCTGATCGTCAATACCGATGAGTTCACCAAGGCCAACATCGGCCGGGCCGGCTACGACGCCAACCCGCTCGAGACCGGCGAGCTCGACCGCTACCGCGTCTACAAGGTGCCCATCACCAAGCATACGCTGGAGGCGGTCAAGGAAACCGGCCTGGCCGGCAAGGACGCCGCCCGCTGCAAGAACTTCTACGCCCTGGGACTGGTGTTCTACCTGTTCGATCGGCCCATCGACGTCACGCTGCGCTGGATCGAAGCGAAGTTCGCCAAAGTGCCGGCGGTGGCGGCGGCCAATGGTGCAGCGCTTAAAGCCGGCTACAACTTCGGCGAGACGGCCGAGATCTTCCCGGTGCGCTACAAGGTTCTGCCGGCCAGGCTGCGGCCCGGCACCTACCGCAACATGACCGGCAACCAGACCACCGCGCTGGGCTTCGTCACGGCCGCCAAGCTGGCCGGCAAGCCGCTGTTCTACGGCTCCTATCCGATCACCCCGGCCAGCGACATCCTGCACGAGCTCTCGCTGCTCAAGAACTTCGACGTGCGGGTCTTCCAGGCCGAGGACGAGATCGCTGCCATGTGCGCCGTGATCGGGGCCGCCTACGCCGGCAACATCGCGGTGACCGGCACCAGCGGCCCGGGCGTGGCCCTGAAGCAGGAAGCCATCGGGCTGGCGGTGATGACCGAGCTGCCGTGCGTGATCTGCAACGTGCAGCGCGGCGGGCCGAGCACCGGCCTGCCCACCAAGACCGAGCAGGCCGACCTGTTCCAGGCCATCATAGGCCGCAACGGCGAGTGCCCGCTGCCGGTGATCGCCGCCGAGTCGCCGGCCGACTGCTTCGACACGGCCATCGAGTCGGTGCGCATCGCGGTCAAGTACATGACCCCGGTGATGATGTTGACCGACGGCTACATCGGCAACGGTTCGGAGCCGTGGCGCATCCCGGAAGACGGCGAGCTGGAGCCTTTTATGATCGAGCACGCCGGCGCCCCCGAGACCTTCCAGCCGTATGCCCGTGACGAGAACGGCGCCCGCCCGTGGGCCATTCCCGGCACGCCCGGCCTGCAGCATCGCATCGGCGGGCTGGAGAAGGAGCACCTCACCGGCAACGTCTGCTACGACCCGCTCAACCACCAGGTCATGACCGAGCTGCGGGCCCGCAAGATCGCCAACGTGATCCAGGACGTGCCCGATCAGCAGGTCTTCGGCGAAGAGTCGGGCGAGCTGCTGCTGGTCTCGTGGGGCGGCACGTTCGGGGCGGTGCGCACCGCCGCGGAAGAGCTGCTGGCGGCCGGCCAGAAGATCGGCCACATGCACATGCGCTGGCTCAATCCCATGCCGGCCAACGTGGCCGACATTCTCAGGAATTACAAGCGCATCCTGGTCTGCGAGCTGAACATGGGCCAGTTGGAGTTCATGTTGCAGGCGCGCTACCACATAGATACCGAGGGGCTGCACAAGGTGCAGGGCAAACCCTTCATGGTGCACGAGATCGTCGAGAAAGCCCACGAATACCTGGGAGGCAAACAGCCGTGAGCGCAACCGGACTCAAACTCAACCCCAAGCAGTACAAGAGCGGACAGGAGCTGCGCTGGTGCCCCGGCTGCGGCGACTACTCCATCTATACCCAGTTGCTCAAGACCTTCGCCGATCTGGGCGTCAGGAAAGAGAATACCGTCATCGTCTCGGGTATCGGCTGCTCGAGCCGCTTCCCGTACTACGTCGATACCTACGGTTTCCACGGTATCCACGGCCGCGCGCCGGCCATCGCCACCGGCGTCAAGATCGCCAACCCCGAGCTGGACGTGTGGGTCATCACCGGCGACGGCGACGGCCTGAGCATCGGCGGCAACCACATGCTCCACACCATCCGCCGAAACGTGGGCCTCAAGATCATCCTGTTCAACAACCGCATCTACGGCCTGACCAAGGGGCAGTACTCGCCGACCAGCGAGTTCGGCAAGCGCACCAAGTCGTCACCGTTCGGCACCATCGACCACCCCATCTATCCGATCTCGATCGCCATCGGCTGCGAGATAACCTTCGTGGCGCGCTGCGTCGACTCGGATGGCAAGCTGATGCAGGAGATCTTCAGGCGCGCCGCGGCCCACAAGGGTACGGCCTTCATCGAGATCTACCAGGACTGCAACGTCTACAACCACGGGGCCTACGCCTTCGCGACCGATCGCAAGATCAAGGACGACCACGTGGTCTATCTCGAGCACGGCAAGCCGCTGATCTTCGGCAAGGACAAGAACAAGGGCATCCGCCTCAACGGCACCACGCCCGAGGTGGTCGAGCTGGGCAACGGCATCACGCCCGACGACCTGCTGATCCATGATGCCAAGGCGCTCAACCCCACGCACGCCTACCTGCTCTCGCGAATGCACTATCCGGAGATGCCCGAGCCGATGGGCATCTTCCGTGACGTCGAGCTGCCCAGCTACGAAGAGTTGCTCCACGACCAGATCAAGCAGGCAGTCGAGCAGCGCGGCGAAGGCCAGCTCGACAAACTCTTCCGCAGCGGCGACACCTGGACGGTAAACTAGCCGCCACGGTTCGCCGGGCAAACCGGCAAGCAATTCCGGGGTCGGTCGCCTCAGGCGGCCGACCCCGTGTGCATCGGGCGGCGCCCACGCCAGGGTGCCACGGGAAGATCGGTGGGTCGGTGTCTCGGAGCAGACGTCGCCAGAGCCGCGTCGCTACGCCCCCAGCCAGCGCACCATCACCAGCAGCATCGCCAGTGCCAGCACGCCGGCGGCCGCGAAGCGCGCCGCGACCTGTTGCGGGCTGGTGCGGCGGCGCTGCTGGTCTTGTGGCAGCGGTTCGACGACGATGCGGCCGTCGAACTGCACCTGGGCGATCATCAGATGCGTGTGAAACTCGGAGAAGCCCAGGCGCAGCCCCTCGGCCAGCAACTGTTCACGCCGCGACTGGCGCAGCAGACCGCCTTCGAGCGATGCCGCGATCAGTCGGCGCATGTAGGCCACGCGGTCGAACTTCTGCGGCGCGTCGCGCAGCTCGCGCAGATGTTCGGCCTGGCGCTCGGGATCGCGCAGGACGTTGTAGGCCTGGTAGAGTTCTTCGAGTCGGCGGCGGGCTTGCAGGTAGGTGGCCGGGTTGTCGAGTCGTGCCAGGGCCTCGTCACGCAGCTTGAGAAACCGCCGGGTGATATCCACGGTGGAGTAGCGTTGCGGCGTGAGATCCAGAACTGAGAACAGATCGCGCGACATCCTGATGCCTCTTTCCCACCTGATCATTGGCCGCGCGGGGAGCAAAAAGCAAGACATTGTTGACATCGCCGCTGGTTATAGGACGACTGGGCGGCCGCCCGTCCGATAAGCCACACGGTGGCGCGCGACACTCCGCCGCCGGCCCGGAGAGCTGGTCGCGCGCTTTGTGCCGCTGATGACGTTGCGGCGCTTACAGCAGCGAAAACACGAATCCCAGGATCGCGAAGATCAGCTCGAGGATGGCTTCGAACAAACCCATCGTGCGTCCTCCTCAGCGGCACTCGACGGCGCGCCGCGGCCTCGACTGCGGCGCCGCCCGGTCAGTGGGCGTGGACACGACGCCACGCGGGACGTTGGACCGGCCGCGGCATTCTCAGCCGGCGCCCGACGGTGCTGGTCGCGTCTGCGCTGGCGGCGGCCGGTCGGCTTCATTCGTCGCGCGTCCACTGATCCAGCCAGGCCAGGACCGTCTCGTGCCACAGGCGGCTGTTGGCGGGCTTGAGCACCCAGTGGTTCTCGTCGGGGAAGTAGAGCAGCTTGCTGGGGATGCCCTTGCGCTGCAACGCCGTGAACGTGGCGATGCCCTGCGTATCGACCACGCGGTAGTCGCGCCC
>CAZRSM010000278.1:0-3603 GCA_964602755.1 uncultured Planctomycetales bacterium | reverse complement strand
TTCTCACGATCGTCGCCGGCCGACCACCCCAGCAGGGCGATGAAGTTCACCAGCACCTCGGGCAGATACCCGCTGGCGCGGAAGTCATGGATGTCGATCTCCGGCAGCTCGACGCCCAGGGCCCGCGCCAGCCGCGACAGGCCCGCGCTGCTCAGCTGGGCCTTCTTCCTGCGCCAGGCCGCGAACTCGGCTCCGTCGGCGCAGCCGGCCAGCTCGCAGGCCCGGGCCTCGTCGATCCGCCCGGCCTGGAGGGCCGCGCCCAGCGCCGCCCGCACCACCCTGTCCTTTTCCCGCTTGCTCATCTTCGAACCGTCCATGTTGAGGATGATGGGCAGATGGGCGTAGGTGGGCGTGGGCAGCCCCAGGGCCTGTTGCAGCGCCATGTGGTTGGGCGTGTTCATCAGGTGCTCCTGGCCGCGCAGCACGTGCGTGATCTGCATCTCGGCGTCATCGACCACCACCGCGAAGTGGTACGTCGGCCAGCCGTCGCTCTTGACGATCACGAAGTCGTCCAGCTCGTCGGCCCCGATGGTCACCGCGCCCAGGATCCGGTCGCGCACCGTGAAGTCGCAGCCGGGCATCTTGAAGCGCAGCACCACCGGCCGCCCTTCATCCCGGGCGCGCTGCGCGTCGGCCTCGGACGGAAACGTCGCCGGCCGCGGATAGCGAAAGCCCTTGCCGCGCCCCTGGGCGGCCTTGCGCATGGCTTCCAGCTCTTCGCGCGTCTCGAAGGCGTAGTACGCCAGCCCCTCGTCCAGCAGTCGCCGGGCGGCGGCCTGGTAGCGTTCGAGCCGCTGGCTCTGGTAGTAGGGCCCGAACGGCCCGCCGACCTCCGGCCCCTCGTCCCACTCGAGCCCCAGCCAGCGCAGATCGTCGAGCAGCTTCTGCTCGGCGCCGGCGATGTTGCGGCTCTGATCGGTATCTTCGATGCGCAGCACGAACCTGCCGCCCGTTCGCCGGGCCAACAGGTAGTTGAACAACGCCGTGCGGGCGCCGCCTATGTGCAGATAGCCGGTGGGTGACGGGGCGAAACGTGTACGAACGGTGGTAGTCATCAGACCGGGCCTCGCAACAGCAACCTCTTGCCACAACCGGGCTTGTCGCCGACGACCAGCCCACCGGCGCCGCGCCGCGGGCTCCGGGCCCCTCCCCTGGCCGGCGGTCGCGGTAGTGTATGCCCAGCGTCCGGCCCCTGCCAGCCAGCGGCGGATCGGCGCTGGTCGCGGCCGGGCGGCCAGCTAGAATAGCCCCGCGGGCCCAGCCTTCCGACCGACGCGCACCAAGCGACTCATGCGGAGACCAATGCCATGACCGCGACACGCCTGGCGGGCATCTCGCTCGCGATCCTGCTCTCAGCCACCAGCCTTATCGCCCAGGACAAACCCAAGTCTCGCAAGGCCCACCACATGCGGGCCAAGGTCGGCCAGCCGGCCCCCGACTTTTCACTCACCGCCAGCGACGGCAAGACCTATAAGCTCAGCGACCTCGAGGACAAGGTAGTCGTGCTCGAATGGTGGAACCGCGACTGCCCCGTGACGCGCAAGTACGTCCCCACCATGAAAGAGCTGGCCGGCAGGTATGGTCAGAAAGGCGTCGTCTGGCTGGCGATCGACAGCACCCATTATCAGACCGCCGAGAAGCGCAACGAGTTCATCAGGAAGCACGAGATCCCCTACCCCATCCTGGTCGACAAGGACGGCAAGGTCGGCCGGCTCTACGGCGCCAAGACCACACCCCATATGTTCATCATCAACAAGGGCAAGCTGGTCTACGCCGGCGCCATCGACGACCGCGGCAAACGCAACTACGTCGCCGAGGCACTCGATGCCATCCTGGCCGGCAAGGAGGTGCCGCTGGCGAAGACCAGGCCCTTCGGCTGCTCGGTCAAGTACAAGCGTTAGCCGCCAAAAAGTGGCCCAAAAACGCCGAATCGCCGACAAGAACCCTTCACGGATCGTCTATAATGTGGGCAGCATCCCCCGGAGGCCTCTGCCGGGGGTGGGTATGCCCGTCTGTGCCTCTGGGAAGGGAGCAACTGCCATGCGGTCGATTGCCAGTTCCGGCCTCGTTCTGCTTCTGCTGGCGGCCTGGGCACCGGCCCAGGATGCGCATCCTACGGCCCGCAACCCGCTGGTGCCGCCCGTGTTCACGGTCGACGCGTTCTCGCCCGAGGTGCTCTCGGGGCGGCTGTGGGCCAGCGACCTGCTGCTGGCCGGCAACGACCCCAACCTGCCCACGGTGGCGGTCCCGCACCGCAACATGGGCCTGCTCAGCAGCGCCGACCAGCTCGACGCGCTGGCGCGCGGCCGGACGGATATCGGGCCGCTGACCACCTTCGTCCTGCTGTTCTCGGTCGACCGCGCCACCACCGGATCGGTGCCGCCCGATCCGACGCTGGCGGCCCTGGGCTATCCGTTCAACGTCACCGACCAGGCTTCGATCAACCAGGCCGCCTGCGACGCGTTCCTCTCGCTGCTGCTGTTCGACCGCGGCGGGCCGATCCCGCCGGGCCCGGCCAAGGGCGGCCAGGGCTCGGTCTCCAACAACAACACGCTCGCGATCAACGGCGGCGACGCCGGCGGCGTCGATTTCCGCGTCAGTCCGCAGGGCACCTCCCCCGACGATCCCAATTCCGTCAACGACAGCCAGTCGAACGTCAACGCGGGCACCGGCGCCCAGTCCAGCGGAGGCAAGGCCCTGGACGTGCCCCCGGTGGTCTTCTTCAGCCTCGCCGACGGCAGCCCCTCGCTGCTGACCCTGCCCGGCACCGGCAGCCCCGCCGACATCTATGTCGACTTCGACCTCGCGCTGCCCGGCGGCGAACAGCTCTACGCGGCGCCCGCGGCCCTCGGCCTGGCGCCCGGCGACGACATCGACGCGCTGATCATCCTCGAGAACGGCGACTATGTGCTCACGCCCGGCTTCGACCTGCTGATCTTCTCCCTGGCACCCGGTTCGCCGTCCTTCGCGGGTACCGACTACGGCCCCGGCGACCTGTTCGCCTCTTCCGGTGACGGCACGTTCACCCGCTACGCCGCGGCCGGCGACCTGGGACTCGACCCCAGCGACAACCTCAACATGGTCGACCTGGTGCCCTGCGAGGACGTGCTGGCCTGCGTCACCGACTGGGCCATCGGCTACATCAACGTCTGTACCGCCGACCTCGACGGCGACGGCGACGTCGACCTGGCCGACCTGGCAATCCTGCTGGCTTCCTACGGCACCTGCGTCGGCCAGCCGGGATACAACCCGGCAGCCGACCTCGACGGCAGCAACTGCGTCGATCTCGCCGACCTCTCGGTGCTGCTGTCGCAGTACGGCTGCACGCCGATGTAACCGCGACCACGCTTCAGGGTTCTTCATCGCGGCCCCAGTTACCGGGGGACCAGTTATCCAATCAGGCCCGCAGGCGGGGCTTCGCCCGGCAGTGAGCAGGTCGGCTGTCGGTGTGCGTACGTCGCGGATTTGACGACGATTCGGCTCACACGCTGCGCGCCGCCCAGTTGGCCGCAATCGCCACCGCAGCGGTCTCGACACGCAGGACCGTCCGCGCCAGCCGTACCGGCGTGCCCCCTTTTGCGCACACCAGCGCCACCTCGCGCC